>WQXJ01000034.1 GCA_009784895.1 Micrococcales bacterium
AAAGCTGAAGGAGACGTTCTGGCCCCCCGCCGCGGTCAGGGCGTTGGAGTTGGCGTCGCGCAGGTAGACCTTGACGGTGTAGTGGGCAATGCCGTCAGCCACCATTGGGCCGGCCTCAACCACCTCGATGGTGGAGGTAGCTGGGTCAAACTGGCCATGGTGGAAGCTGACCGTAGCCGGCGAGCCGGTTTCAATGTCTTGCCAGGTACCGGTCGTGCCTCGGCGGGCCTCGGCCGTCACCTGGTAGCTGCCAGCCTTGGTCGAAACCAAGGTCATAGTGGCCGCACCGGTGGTCGGGTCGACCGTGGCCACGGTGTAGCTAGTTGGGCCGGCGGCCTGTCCCTTGACCCAGGTGTTGGCTGGGATGGCGAAGCGGACTTGGGCGTCTTTGACTGGGTTGCCGTTGGCGTCAAGCACGTAGGCGGTGACGGTTTGTTCGGCCGTGCCGTTGGCCAGGGCCGAGCCGCCCGGTCCGGCCAAGTGGCTAACCAAAGAGTCGATATCGCCAGAGCCAAAGGTGATCTGCTGCGGACCGGTGACCGCCACACCGCCCAGTAGGGCGCTGATCGAATAGGTACCGGCCTTCAGCGAGGTCAGTTCGACCACCACGGTGCCCTTGTCGTCGCCACTGGTGGCAGAGACCCACGGGCCGGCCGGGGTGATGGTCACCAGGCTCGAGACAGTGAACTCGACTGGAGCACCGCCCACGGCCAGCAGGCCGGCATCGCGGACTAGCACCGTCGCGGTGAACGAATCGGAACCATTGGCCACAACATAGGGGTGGGAGGCGCCCAGGGCTGTGGTCGGCTTGACCGTAAAGACCGAGGCCGCTGGGTCGGCGTCGTTGGGCCCGAATTCGACCGTGGCCGGTGAGCCGTTGACGTCAATGCTGGTGATTTGGGCCCAAACGTTGACTACTTCTTCAGCCGCATCGGCGATCTGGATCTGGGCCAGGCCGACAGCCGAGCTGGTAACTGTGCAGGGGCTGGCACAGGGTGTGGGGCTGGCCCCAACATAGATCAGGGCTGAGCCGTCAACGGTGAAGACAACTGAGGCGCCTGGGACCAGGTTGCCGGCCGGACCGTCAAGCACGGTGACCGTGGCGGTATGCCTGGCCACACCGTCATTGGCGATGACACCACTGGTCACTACCAAAGTTGAATCGGGCGGGCTGGCCGGGCCGGGCACAAAGGTGACCAGTTGCGGAGAGCCGGACACATTGCCGGCGCTGAGGCGGGCCTCGACCTCATAGTTGCCGGCCACGTCGGTGGTGAAGTCCCAAGCGGCCAGGCCGGTGGAGGTGTTGATCACCTTGGTGGTCCAAGCACCGCTTGAGCCAACTAGGCGCCAAGCGATAGTGACCGCAACCGAACGGTCGGTCACCAGGTTGCCAGTGGCGTCGTTGATTTCGACCTCGGCCCGGTGGGTTTCGTCCCGGACCTGCTTGTCGAAGGCCTTGGTTGGTACGGTCAGAACAGAGGCGATCCGGTCCGGCGGGCCGTTGACGAAAGTGGCCTTGGCCGGTGAGCCGGTGTCGATTTGGGTTCCGGCGGCCTTGGCGGTGACGTCATAGATGCCAATCGCGGTCGAGACCAGGGTCACCTGGGCCACACCCTTGGCCGCCCCGGTGGCACCGGTGGTGACCGTGACGTTATCTGGGCCAATGACATCGCCGCCGGCGGTTTTGGCGGTTACGCCGGCCGGGATGGCGAAGACCACTGTCGCGCCACCGATCAGGTTGCCGGCCCCGGCCAGGCCGTAGGCGTCCCGGACCTCAGCGGTGATGACCTGAGAATCGGTGCCATTGGCCACGGCCGAGCCAGCCGGGCTGATTAGCTTCGACGTGGTGCCGTCGACCGGTCCTTCAACAAAGGTGATGGTCTGCTCGAAGACCGAGCCGCCAGCCTGGGTTGGGATCTGGTCGCCGCCCAGCAGCGCCCGGACCTTGTAGGTACCGGCCACAGTTGAGGTCACCACAACTGTGGCGGTGCCGTCATAGGTGGTGACATAACCGGTGGCCGGGTCCTGGCTGGTGCCAACCGGGGTGATTTCTAGAGTGCCGGCGGCGCCAAAGACTGGGGCCGCGGCCTCGTTACGGATAGTGATGTTGGCGGTGTAGGAATCGGTGCCATTGGCCACAACCTGGCTGGCCGAAGGCACAGTCTTGTTGATCGACCATTCGGAGTGTTCCGGATGGCCCTGATCCTTGGAGAAGACCACGGTCTTGACGGTGCTGCCAAGCTGGCCTTGGACCTTGCCGCGCACATTGTAGGTGCCCTCGTAGTAGGAGAAGGCGTTGATAGTGGCATAGCCGTAGCTCTGGGCGCCACTTGCGTCAGATGAGGTGGCGCAGGCTTCTTTGGTTCCGGTGATGGCGTTGTTCCACAACGGGCCGTTGATCGGTGAGTACTGCAACACAAAGCAGACGTCATAGCCGGCAATCGGATTGCCATTGGCGTCTTGTACCAACATCCGGGCCCAACGCGGGTCGGTGCCAGAGGTACGGGCGGCACCGCCCTGGGTCTCGAGAGAATCCAAGGTGCGGTCTGGGTCGACCGGGCCGGGTACGAACGTCATGGTGACGCCGCTGGGGGCAGGCAAGCTACCTACATCGGACTGGCTGGCCGTCAGGGTCTTGACCCCGGCCACAGTCGAACGGGCCTTGCCCTGGTAGATGCCCTGGTCCAGACGGGTCCAGTCGCTGACAGAGGTGGACAAAGTGCCACTGGCGCTGAGTGTGTCTAGGTCAACGTCAACCGGCTGGCCGGCCGAGTTATTCAAGTAGACCGTGACGGTGCCATAGGCGCTGCCATCAGCCACCACGTTGGCGGTGGAAAGCACAAAGTAGGACTGGTCGAGGCTGGGGCGCGGGTTGGCGAATTGCGCGTTGACCGTGCCCAGGTCGATTGAGGCCAGTCCGGTGCCGTAAGTGGCGCCGATGACGTAGGTGCCTTCCGTATCTGCCCTCACCTCGACGGTGTAAAGCGAGGGGTCAGTTGGGTTCTGGGTGATTGAGGTGATCTGTACGGCGGTGACGGTGGATGGCCTAACGGCGATGGCCAATTTGCCCGCATCCAAACCGTCGGTGATCTTGTGTCCGGCCGAATCAACCAGGCGGACGGTGACGGTGTAGTAGCTGGAGGGGTTGGCCGCTTCTTTGGGCCCGGCGTCAATCGTGACGTTGCCGCTGGCTGCCACCGGTAGGCCATAGGAGAAGGCCGCGACCAGGGAGTCGTCAATTACGACATTGGAGGCCAGCGAGCCGTAGGCCAGGGTGATGGTGTAGGTCTCAATCGTGTTTGACCTAACCGTCATGGTGTAGATGCCGTTGGGTTGGCCGGCGGTGGTTTTTTGAACCGGGTCGGTGCCTTGCCAAATCGCTCCGGCCGGGCTGGCGGCACGCAGATAGTTGTCCGGCGCCCAGTCGATAACCGGGTTGTTGTAGGCGTCCCTAAGGGTGGCGGTGATGGTGTAGGAATCTGTGCCGTCGGCAGCCACGCGGGGGTGACTGGGGCTAATCGCCGTGGTTGGCGCGATGGTGGCGCTCGACATGGTCGGGTCGGGCGGGCCGGCGCGGAAGGTGGCGTTGGCGTTGCCGTCGGTGGCCAGCTTGGTCAGCAGGGCACCAGGGCCGCCGCCGTCCCAATCCTCGTTCCAGCGGACGTCGATCTTCTTGACGCCACTTTGGGTGCCGGTGATCGAGGCTTCATAGGTGCCCGGGGTTGATGTCTCGCTAAAAGCGCCCACGGTGACGCCGCCACCGGTGGGGCCATTGGCCCGCAGCTCACTGGCCAGTCCGGTCAGCTCGTGGGCCTGGCAGTCAACCAGGCTGACGGTGACCAGACCGGAGTCGACGTTATTGGCCACGATTGGCGTGGTCGAAACGGTGTAGGTCGAATCGGCTAGGCAGACCCCACCGGTTTTGAAGGTCAGTGTGGCCGGTGAGCCGGCAACCTCGCCGCTGGGGCCAGCGCCCAGGTAGGCCCTGAGCAAATAACTGCCGGTTTCAGAAGCGGTGATGGTCAGGTTGGCCTCGCCTGTAGTGTCCGTGGTGACGGACAGGGAGGTCTGCGAGGTGTTCGAGCCGTCATGCAAGGTGGCACCGGTGGCGGTGGCGCCGGTGGTGGTGACGGGCTCCAGGGTGAATGTGATCACTTGTCCTGGAATCAGGTTCTGGGCAATCCAGTCCTTGGCCGTGACGGTGGCGGTGTAAGCCTGGGTGTCGTCAGCCTCGATTGGACCATCTGGGCTGACGGCCAAAGTCGATTTGGCCGGGTCGGCCGGACCATGCACAAAGGTGGCCGTCTCGGGTCCCAGTGTGGCCGGAGCCCCACCGGTGATGTCATAGATGGCGCTGATGTCCTTGGCCCCAACCTTGGTCGAATAGACCGTGGCGGTGTAATCGCCGCTCAGGCATTGGCCGGCCACCAGGGCCTCGGCGCAGGTGGCGCCGGATGAAGGGTTGAACACCGGGCCAGCGTCCGGCGAGGTCATGGTGATCTTGGTGACACCGTCGGTGATCGGGTTGCCGTAGGTGTCCTCCAGATGAATTTGGGCGGTGTACTTGCCCCAAGAGGCCATGGGCAGCTTAGACGAGCCGTAGTCGGCAATCTGGTCAGCAGTGTCGTCGATGGTCAGCGACGAGCCGTCGCCAATGCCGCCGGGGATGTAACTGGCGGTGCGGCTGCCCAGCGACTGTTCGTTGGTGCCGCCGTCATCGAAGATGGCCTCAACGCTCAGGTCACCAGCCACGGTCGAGGAGATGGTGAAGGTGTAGCGGCCGGCATAGGCGGGCCTGGTGTCTTCGATCAGGCTGATGGTGTACTTGCTCGGGTCGATCACCGTGCCGCCCTTTGAGACCTCGAAGCTGAGTTTGGCGGCGGCGCCGGTTAGCGGGTTGGCGTTGATGTCAACCAGGTAGATGGCGCCGGGGCGAGTGTCGGTGCCGTTGGCCACTTTGGTGCCCGTGTTGTCGAGCGTGTAGGTGGCCAGGCAGCCGCTGGTGGCCGGGTCGCAGGGTTTGCTCATGGCCGTGAAAGTGGCCGGTTGGGTGCCGAGGTCCTTGGTGTCGCCCTCGTCGCTCAGTGTCAGCTTGACCTGCAAGGTGCCGGCCCTGATGGTGCGGATCTTGAAACCGTATTGGCCATCAGTGGCTGTCTCGGCTAGGTCATCGATCCAGTAGTCGCTGCCGGCGGTCAGAGTGGTGCCATCCCTGGTCACCGTTAGGGTGAGATCGCCTTCGCGGCCAATTAGCGGGTTGTCGCCGCAATCGGCCAGTTTGATGGTGGCGCTGCGGTATTCGGTGCCGTCGGCTTGCCTCGATGGGGCCGAGTTGTCCAAGGTGTAAGTGCCGGCAGCCGGCGGCATGCACTGGCCCTGGGCCTTGAAGTAAAGCAAAGCCGGGTGGCGGTTGGCACCGGCGGTCGAATCAGTGGCGAAGGCCGTGGCCACACCGTCCACATCAGAGCGGGCCGTGACCTGGTAGGTGCCGTAGTTGGAGGCATTGACCGTGACGGTGCATTGGCCAGCTGCATCGGTGGTGCAGCTGGCAACTTGGCCACTGGCACCAAACCAGGCGCCGGTGGCAGTGGCACCAGAACCACTGACAGACTCGAGCTCAAAGCTGACGGCCCGCTCTTGGATCGCAAAGACCTGGCTGGTGCCGTCCTCGTCTGTGGCTTCGGCCATCAGCGTGGCGGTGACGGTGTAGGCCGTGCCCACGGCCAGCGGGTCAGCGCTGTCAGGGGCGGGGGCCACGGTGATAATCGAGTCATCGGTTGACAAAGTGGGCAGATAGGAGAGGTTACAGGTGATATCTGCCCCGGCCACGGTGGCGGTGGGGGACAGGCGTAGCACGCCGTTGGCTTGAACCGTAGCACTGACCCGAGTGCCAGTGTCGGAGTCGTAACACCAGGTGTCGATCGGGTTAGAGGCCGCGTCGAGCCGGTTGGACAGCTTCCAGCCGGCCGGCAAGCCGGAGGTGGTGATATCAACTGTGGCGCCTTCGATAAAGGCGTGGGCCTGGGTCGAAGGCTGGAAGGTGGAATCGGTCGAGGTGACAATGCGGTCGGTGTTTGACGAAGGCGCGGTGGACGAGACGTTGGTCAGGGTGTAGTCGAAACCGGAGCTCATCGCCCCTAAGGTCCTGGCCTGGAGCTTGACCACGCCGGCGGCCACGGCTAGGCGGTAGTCCTCAACTTCGCCCACCCCAGCCCATGGCCGGGTGTTCCAGGCGCTGTCGCCCGGTGCCGGCAAGCCGAGGTTATCTGGGCCGGTATCAGCGTAGGACTGAGCTGGCAGGTAGCCAGCCCTGAAGCGGGAGAACATCGGTTGTAGACCGCCAGGTGGCACCGGGGTTGATGGCACCGTGTAGTTGGCCGTGACGTAGCCTTCGGCGTCAGGTTGGGAGGTGCCAACTGAAGCACCCATGAAGAGCTGGGTGAAAGTGGTGCCCGGTAGGCCACCGGCGGTCAGTGGGCTGAGCCAGCCCTTAACAAAGCCGTCCGCAGCGTCATCGCCAGATAGCTTGGCGCGGAAGGTGTAGGTCCTGGAGGTGGACAAAATCTGGTCTTGGGCGGGCAAATAGGCCGAATCGGGCGCGCTCGCAGGCTTGACCTCAATGCCATCGTCCATCGGGTGGGAGTTGGCTTCGGCGTGGTTGGTGCCGTCGGCCTGGGTGTCAGGGTTGGCACCTAGCCAAACCTGGGGGCCTTGGTTGAGCACCAGGGCTTTGGGGCCACCCTGGTCCCTGGTCGATTTGAAGCTGGCTGGGGCATCGCCGTAGGAACCGGGCAGGCCAATCCCGAAATCGGCCACCGAAACCTCGCCCGGAGTGGCGACGTTGACTTTGGTGACGATAAGGCCGCCGGTATCAGTGAAGACATTGGTGGTGTTCACGCCCGTTGACGGGTCAATGCCGTCGAGCCGTGAACCAAAGCATTCGCCCACGTAGCCTGGTGCCTCGACTCCGCCGCAGCGCGGCGTGACAGTGTTTTGACTGCCGGCCACCATCTGGCCGGAGCGGTCCAGTAGCCGGGTGTAACCGGCGGCGTAGGTCTGGTGGGCGTTGTAGTCGCCAATCATGGGCTGCTTCAGCCTGACGTGCCAATCGGCGTTGTTGGTGTTGTTGACCAGGAAGTTGTATTCGCCGGTGCCGTCAGTTTGCCGCTCATAGACGGTCCCGGTGCGCGGGTCATACAGCTCGACCGTAATGCCGACAGCAGCGTTGTCTGGGTCAGCCTTCTGGTCGTCTGTGATGACGCCGTTGCCATCGCGGTCAATGTAGACCCGGCCGCGAATGTTGGCGGCCGAGGAGGCCGAGGCAAAGTCGCGGCTGTCGGTGTTCGGGAGGTTGAACTGGGCTCTTGACATGTAGGTGGTCAGCGGGTCAATCTCACCGAAAATGACGTTTCCTGTCAGCTTGGCGTAGAGCTTGCCGTGCACAAAGGCCGCCCCATACATGGCGGTGGTGTTGTTGAACAGTGCGGCGGTTATGGATGAATCCCGTTTGATCTGGAACTGCTTTTGCCAGTTCCACGGCTGGCCGTCGGCGCCAGGGGTGACCTTGAGGATGTACTTCAGTTCGCCAGCACGATAGAGGGTGCCGTCAGTGGTGATATTGCCCGAGTTGCTGACAATGACGAAGGCATTGCCTTCGGCATCAATGGCCATATCCGAGGCGACATACCAGGTCGATGTGTTGGGGCCCGGCAAATAGTCGCCGGTACTGGCTGGCACCAATTGGGCTGATTGCCGGCAGGAGTCCAAGACGCGGTAAGTCCCGGACTGCGTCCAGCTTGACGGGTCGCAAACCATCATGCGGAACCCGGCGGCGGCCGTGTTGCCGTTATTGGTGACGGAGTGGGTGAAGTAGCCGCCAAAGAAGATCTCACCGGTGCCCTGGATGGCTTCGCCACCAGACCAAGCATTGTCCGCGCCGGTGCCGTTGCCGCGAGAGGGGATGCGGTATTCAAGCGCGGTGGGGCTGCCTGGCGTCACCTTGAACATTGGAAACGTCTGCCGGCCGCCTATCGCGACAGTGTTGTCAGACGTCCAGGACCAATGCCAACCCACCAGCTGGCCACCGTTGGTCCAATCCGGGCCAATTGCCATTGAGCCCATGATCTCGCCAGTTGCCCAGCCGGTGGCGCCACGCCCATAGATCTGCGCGGTGGTCGCTGGCGTGCCACCTGGATCAGTCACCCGCCAGACATAGCCATTGGCAACGCCGGAACCTGGACCCACACCATAGATCGAATCTCGGTCAAAGGCGAACGGAGTGGTCACCCAGTTAACAGCGCCATCGGCCGCCTCAGCTGGCTGCCCAGACATCCAGGTTTGACCCATGACAATGCCCCCAAAGCCAAGGGCGGCGGTGAGGGCAATGACCAATGGCCTAACGTACCAACGGGTACGCTTTGGCCGACCATCTTGGGGGGCAGAGGTATGGTGGATCATTTTTCTTCAATTCCTTGGCTGGGGGTCACTGGCGGCGGTCGAAGGCGGTTCAACCGAACGTCACCCACGGCTCACCGGACGGGGTAGTTGTCCAGGAAACGCGGGTTAAGCCGTGCAACCAGCGCCCATGTGCGGGTATTCCACCGGTCCTGGGCCTTTGGGTGATCCCCTCCAACTAGGGCAAAAGTCCAGGTCAGACCCGGGAAACTGGCCCGCTCAGGCAGTCAAGCCGCAGGTCACAAGGTCGCTAGGAGCGACTGCTGCGACGTTCGTTTTCGCTGATGGGGAATTTATTTGCATAGATACTGCAAAAATGGCAGGCAGCCACCCAACTCCTTGCAGCCGCGAAACCGAGCTCCAGCACAATCCAAACCAGCGATTGTGAAATCCGTCACACCGGCACTGGCCGCAAAACTGAGATTCGGCACAATTGGTTCAAATTGTCGTTACGCCAAGCACAATCCAACCCAACGATTGTGACGCCGGTCACACTGCACTTTGTTTTCCGTTTCGTTTGCCGCACCGCCCGGCCGCGAGACCGAGCCTTGGCACACCGCCAGCCCGCGAGTCCGAGCTTTGGCATGAAAAGGCCGGGGCAGGTCGGTCACGCAGCAGGGGCGCAAACGGACTGGAGATGGCAGCCTTGGCAAGTGGCGTCATCGGCGGGGGGGCGGGCTGGTGCTGGTCTGGGGCGGCCGGCCATTGTCCGGACTAAGTCCTGGCTGATGCCGAGGTCTTGGGCCACCTGGCGAACGGTGGCGCCCTGGGCCAGCAGGACTTGGCAGCGCTGGCACAGGCTCATAGCAGCCGCCCCACCTGGAACACGGCGGTCGCCAAAACCCAGGCCAAGACCAGCGACAAGGCCACGGCCAGGGCGGCCGGTTTGGCGCCAAACAGCCGGCGCTGCTCGGCCACGGCGGCCACACAGGGGGTGTAGCTGAGGCAAAAGACCATGTAGGCCAGTGCGGCCGCGGCCCCGTGACCACCGGACGAGGCCTCGAACACCGCCCGCACATGTGGCCTGGCCGCAGCATGGGCGGATTCGCCTTCTTCCAAGTCCATTCCCATGGTTGTGACCAGCGTCGCGACAGCTGCCTCCTTGGCCACAAAACCCGTGATCAACGAGGCGGTGGCGTGCCAATCAGCAAAACCGGCTGGAGTGAACACCGGCGCGGCGGCCTTGGCTCCGGCCCCCAATAGGGACTGTTCGGTTGGAACATCGGGCCCAAAACTGGCCCCGCTGGCCACCGGGATGCACAGCGCCGTCCAGACCACCAGGGACAAAACAACTATGACTCGCCCGGCCTGCCAGGCGAAGTCCCGGCAGCGCAGCCCAACCGAGCGTGCCAGTGTTCCCAGCCGTGGCACTTGGTAGGGCGGCAGCACCAGAACCAGTGGTTCGCGGCCCACGTCTTGGAAGGCCGTGCGGCGTAGGACCAGACCAACCAGGACAATCACCGCCACCGAGGCCAAATACATGCCAAAGACCACGGTGCCGGCGTGATGTGGGAAGAAAATCGAGGCCATGAACAGGAAGATGACCAAGCGGGCGCTGCAACTGGTGTAGGGCACCAGCAGGCCGGTTAGCAGGCGCTGGCGGGCGTGAGGCAGTGTCTTAGTGGCCGAGAGCGCCGGGATGTTGCAGCCAAACCCAATGACCAAGGGCAACACCGCCCGCCCGTCTAGTCCCAGGCGTCGCATCAAGCGGTCGGCCAAGACGGCGACCCGAGCCATGTAACCCGAATCCTCCAGCAGGGCGATGGCCGTGAACAAGAAGGCCAGCAGCGGCAAGAACGAGACCACGATGCCAAGGCCGGCCAAGATACCGTCGCGCAGCAGTGATTCGAGCCAGCCGCCGTTCCATCCAGCCTGGGCCAGGAGCCAGCTCACGGCCGAGCCGAAATTGTCGGTGATCAGGCCTTCGCACCAGCGCTGCAGCGGCGGGGCCACCACGGTGGTCAGCTCGAACACGGCCCACAGCACGGCCAAGAAGATTGGCACTCCAGACCAGGATCGCAGTAACACCCGGTCGACCCGGTCGAACCGGGTCACCTCCGGTGGCGCGTCCAGGCCGGTCTCTTCGATCACCTGAGCCACCCAGTCAAACAACTCCTCGCTAACTGGTTCCAGTAACGCCTCGATGGCCGCGACATCAGCCAGCCTGGCTCCGGCCGGTTCTGTTCCATTTCGCCCAGCCTCGGCCGGCGCTGGTTTGGCTAGCGCGGCGTGCAGGCCAAGGCGGTCCGGCGTTTTGGGTGAGACCAAAGCCGCCGCCGCCACCTGCTCCAGGGCTTCGATGCCCTGGCCGCGGCGCGGGTTGACCTCAATTACTGGCACGCCCAGTTGCTGGCCCAAGTCTTCGACCACTTTGGCGTGCCCACCTGTCGAGGCCTGGGTTGGAAGGGCCAGATCGGTCATTGTCAAGGCCGCGACCATGGGCACACCCAGCACGGCCATCTGGCCGGCCAGGTAGAGCGAGGCCGCCGGCGCGTTGGCGTCGATCATGACAATGGCCAGCCCGGGCAGGGTTTGTCTGTCCGATGCCGCCGGCTCGCCCTGGCCCGCATCATCCAGTTGAGCGTTGCTGGCATGAGCGCCTGTGTCCCCGGCGGCGCAGGCCGCCACAGCCTGGGCCGTGACGGCCTCGTCCGGGCTTTGTGGCAGCAGCGAATAAGTGCCTGGTAGGTCGACTAAACGAACTGAAGGGCTTTCACTTGGACCCGGCAGCCGCCACTGGCCAACGGCCGTGGCCACTGTGGTTCGAGGCGCATTGGTGGTGGCCTGCCTGGCGCCGGTGAGCCGGTTGAAGAGAGTCGATTTGCCGGCATTGGGTGGACCGACTAGTACCACTTGGGCCCAATCCAGTGGCCGGGGGGTTTTTGTTGTGGCTGGCACTAGTCGCCTGGCTTGGTCTGGGGGACCGGCATCTGCCCGGCCGGGAGATTTGGGGTGGCTTTGGCGGATTTGGGTGCCACCGAAATGGCGCTGGCAGTGGTTTTGTCAATGGCCAGGCGCAAACGGCCCGCCCCAACTACGACGGCGCCACCGGCTCCGCGGTTGACCACTAACACTGGTCGACCCGGGCGAAACCCCAGCTCATCGAGGCGCCGACGGGTGATGGGATCCAAAGAAGCGTCCTCGAGCACCAGGCCGGCCGCCGTTGGGGCTTGGGCCAAATTCACGGCCACGATTCTAACACTAAGGTTAGGCTTACCTAACTTCGAGGTTCTGTCGGATTGGGCGCTTGGGGCGAGGCGGGGTGATGGGTGAGGGTAGGGTGAACTGACTGGGTGGTTCGGCGCAAGGGGGCAAAGGTGACCAAAACCGTCAAAGTGAAGGGTATGACCTGCCAGCACTGCGTTAACGCGATCGAGGCCGAGCTGGGCGCGCTTGATGGTGTCACCGCTGTCATGGTCGACCTGGTGGCCGGCGGCACCTCAAGTGTCGCGATCAGTTCCAGCGCCCCGCTCAATGACGACCAGGTGGCGGCCGCGGTCAAAGAAGCTGGCTACGAGTTGACCTAGGCCTGCCCGGTCCGCCGCCCGGCACCCGGCTGTTGCGATGCGGCTACCAGCAAAGACGCGACCAGGTGGAGCCGTCGAAGTGGCTAAGACGGCCGCAGAGCGCTAACTTGGAGCCATCCGCCAATTATGTAGGAGGGCCAACCCATGGCTAATCCAGTTGTTGTCGTGGCCACGTTCTTTCCGCGGGCCGGTCAGCATGACGCCGTGCACGCTGTTATCGCCGCCGCCCAAACCGATGTCCACCAGGAAAAGGGCTGCCTGCTCTATTCGCTGCATGAGACTGATGACCGGTTTGTCCTGATCGAAAAGTGGACCTCGGCTGAGGATCTAGAAATCCACCTTGGCACCGAGCGTCTGGGCCAGTTGGTTAGTGATCTCGAGCCGCTGCTTGACAGTGACATTGAGATAGTTCAGCTCCAGCCGGTGGCTCACCCCACCGGGCATAAGGCCGCGGCGCTCTAGCCGGAACGGGACTCGCGCCACCGGGCCACTGAATACGGTGGCGGGCAGACCTGGTCCAGGTCAACCCCCAGCTCATTGGCCCATTGGATCGGCAAATGTGGGTTGCGCAGCAGCGGCCGGCCCAGCATGATGGCGTCGACCGCGCCGGAGGCGACAAGCTGCTCGGCTCGCTCAGAGGTGTCGATTATGCCAACTGTGTTGACCACCAGGCCGGTTTCAGCCTTGATATGGCTGGCCAGCGGCGCCAAATAGCACGGTTCGGCTGGCGGCTTGACTCCTTCAATCACCCCGCCGCTGGAGACATCGAGCAGGTCTAACCCGGCGGCGGCCGCCCAAGCGGCTAGCTGGGTTGACTGTTCGAGCTCGTTGCCACCTGGCACCCATTCGGTGGCGGAGATCCGCATCGCCAGCACCTTCGAGGCAGGCACCTCCAAGCGCACCGCCCGCAGCACTTCCAGAATCAGCCGGCTGCGAGCTTCTAGTGAACCGCCGTATTGATCGGCGCGGTGGTTGGCCAGTGGCGAGAAAAACTGGCTTAGCAGGTAGCCATGGGCGGCGTGGATCTCGATCAGATCAAAGCCGGCCTGCACCGCCCGGGCGGCGGTCTGGGCAAAGGCTTGAACCGTGGCTTCGATCTGGTCCACCGTCATGGCGCGGGGTGCGGGGTAGCTGCCATAGGCCAAGGCCGAGGGCCCGTAGATCTGGTAACCGCCTTGCTCGATGGACAGTGGACGGGAGTTGTCAAACATAGGCGAAGCTGAGCCCTTGCGGCCAGCATGAGCAATCTGTACCCCCGCCGCCACGCCTTGGGCGTGGGCGAAATCAACTATGTCGCTGAGC
Source organism: Micrococcales bacterium (assembly GCA_009784895.1). NCBI lineage: Bacteria > Bacillati > Actinomycetota > Actinomycetes > Micrococcales > Micrococcales bacterium. Next base: position 13,284 of record WQXJ01000034.1, read on the forward strand.
CCGGCAATCTGCGAGTCGTCCCATAACCCCAGGTCATAGGGCGTGATTCGGCCCTCGGGTGCGACTGCCGTGGCCTCGAGCAAAACCATGCCGGCACCGCCGGTGGCCAATGAGCCGTAATGCATTTGGTGCCAAAACTCGGCTTGGCCGTCGCGCCGGCTGACCGAGTACTGGCACATTGGGCTGGCCCAAAGCCGGTTTCGAAAAGTGGTTGAACCAATCGTCAGTGGGCTAAACAAGACTGAAGGCGAAGACATAGGCCCAGCCTAGGGCAGCACTACTTGGAGCGCAGGCCCGATTGTCGTCGCGCGGGGACTTGACTTGGGTGACGAGCCTGAGGGCGCCGCTGGGCTGGCCTGGGGCCGAGTCAAGCCGGCGCTGGCGCCCCTTAGGCTAGATGTGTGCGACCAGGCAGTTTGACGCCCAGACAACGGCGCTTGCTGGCCCTCGAAGTGGGCCTGGTGCTGGCCGTGTCCTATGGCCACCACGGCGTCTACGCTCTGCTAGACCTGATCAACCTGCTGATGCAGCCGGGCAGCTTAGCCGACCAGCCGGTCGACATGAACTACCAGATCACCTACTGGCCTTGGCTGGATTTGCTTTACCAATTGGCCCGCTTTGCCTTTGCCTTGGCGCCAGCCGCCTTGGCCATCTATTTGCTGGCGACCCGTCCGTTTGCCGATGCCCACGCCTTGTCCGATGCCGGCCCCAACCTGGCGCTGTTATCTGGCCCCAAGGAGCGGGCGGGGCAGGATGTCTGGTCACGTTTGGGCCTTGACCCAGGCAGACGCCTGGGAAAGCCTTTTCAGGATGGTGAGTGGGCGGCATCGGACACTGCCGTGCCGTCCCCGCAGCTAAAACGCCGGTCTGAGGCGCTACGCGACCTGCGCCGGGCGGTCCTCCTGGCGGCCGGGATTGGGCTGCCTGGCCTGGCCTTCTTCTGGCTGGGTCGCCAAATGGGTATTACCGCCGATGTCTCTACCTCCTCCCTGGGTGGCGTCTGGTGGACGGTGCCGGTGCTGGTCCTCGCGGCCTTCGCGGCTGGGGCCGGCGAAGAAATCGTGGTGGTGGGCTACGTGGTGACGAGGCTAGAGACCATTGGGCTCAAGCCTTGGACGGTGCTGGCCTTCAGCGCCGTACTGCGTGGCTCTTATCACCTGTATCAGGGGATTGGGCCGTTCATCGGCAACGTTGTCATGGGTCTGGTTTTCGGGGCCGTCTTTATGCGGTGGCGCCGGGTGGCGCCGCTGATCGGGGCCCACTGGTTGATGGACATTGTGGCCTTCGTTGGCCCGCTGTTCTAGCTAGGCTCATTGCTTTGGTCGGGGCCTGCTTGACCCAGGTTTGGGCCGGGGGAAGTTAGAATCCGGCTGTGGCTGCGCGCGAGGCGAGGCGCCTGAAGACGGGAAAGGGCCGAGGTCCGGTTTCCCGCAGTGAGGTGATCTCTGGGGTCGAAGTGGTTGACGCCCCCGAACGGCGCGAGCATCACACCCGTGATCTAGTGGCGATGGTGGCCAGCGCTTTGGGCGTGCTAGCGATGACCGCTGTGTCAACCTATGCGCCCGGTACCACCAGCGGCGTTATCCATGATGTGCAGGCTTTGACCAGCGCGGTGGCATCGGTCTTCCAATCCACCATCTACATCTTGATGAACATCGCCACCTTGTTTGCGCCAGCCGCAGTCTTAGCGGTGCTGCTGTTCAGGCGGCAGTTTTGGTTGGCCTTGCAGGGTCTAGTGGCGGGAGTGGCCGGCTTTGGTCTGGCCACGGCGGCCGCCTGGGGCATTATGGCCTCGCACTATGACCCGATGATCCGCGGTATGTCGGTTTTCCGTGACGGCCACTGGGTGGTGGCGATTGCGCCGCTGGCCGCAGCCATGGCCGGAATCCTGACCGCGGTTGGCCCCCGTTCCAGGCGCCCCATTTATCGCCTGTCCTGGAACCTGCTCTGGCTGGCCTTGGCGGCCCTGGTTTTGACCGGCGGCGCGACCTTACCGGCGGCCGTGGTGACGGTACTGCTTGGTCGGGTGGTTGGCCAGGCGGTGCGGTACCTGGGCGGGGTATCAACCGACCGGGCGGCTGGCCGGGGATTGATCGACGGCATTCGCCGGGCCGGGCTCGATCCGGCCCGGATTGTGCGGGTGCGTGACATTTCTGACCCGGAAAACCCGACCGAACGCTTGCGGGTTGATTCGATCCGCGATGGTTCTTTTGATCCCAGCGACTCCGGGCCGCACGAACTGCCGGAATCCCATCACGCCGTCTCCGATTCGACCGCTCTGGCTCTTGAACGCCTTGGCGGTAACAGGGTCTACGCCGTTTACACCACCGCCGGTGAGCGTTGGGACACGGTGGTGCTGGACGGCGATAGGCAAATGGTCTCGCTGCTGCAACGCACTTGGCGGGCCTTGCGCCTGCGCGGCATGGACCAACGGGCCATGGTCTCGTTGCGACAAGCCGCCGAGCGGGCCGCCTTATTAGGCTTCGCAGCCGCCTCCGCCGGGGTGCGCACTCCGGCGCTACGCGGCATCACCGACGCCTCTGATTCAATGATGCTGATCCAGGAGCATCCGGCCGGACTTCGATCAATTCGCGATATGCGAGCTCAAGAAGTCGAGGATCAGGCCGTTGAAGAGGCCTGGCGCCAACTCAAATGCGCCCATGACGCCGGGCTGGCCCACCGTTCCATTACTCAAGACTGCCTGCTATTTGGTGTGGGCCAAGACGGTCATCAATGCCCCTGGCTAACCGGCTGGGACAACGGCGACGTGGCTTCATCGGAGTTGGCCCGAGCCTTGGACCGGGCCCAAATGGCGGCCATGTTGTCGCTGCGACTTGGACCCGAGCGAACCGTGGCAGCGGCCTCGAAGGTCCTCGACGCGGCCGCTTTGGCCCAGGTGGCTTCACTTATCCAGCCGGTGGCCTTGCCCAATGAGACCCGCGAGGAGGCCCGCGGCCACAAGGATGTGCTGGAAACGTTGCGCCAGTCGATGCTGGATTTGGCACCGGGCGAGCCGCCGGTACACCCACCCAGCCTGGTCCGTTTGAGCTGGTCCAAAGTCATAATCCTGACGTTGGCCTTGGTCGCAGTGATGGTGGTGCTGACCAGCTTCAACTTTGGCGAAACCATGGCGGCGGTGCGCAACGCCAACCCCTGGTGGATGGCGCTGTCCTTTGGACTGGCCATGGCCACCTATGTTGGCGCCGCCATGACGCTCAAGGCTTTTTACCGCGACCGCCTGTCACTGTGGAAAACAACTTTGTGCCAGGTGGCCGCCTCGTTTTGGGCGCTGGTGGCGCCCGGTGGGGTTGGGCCCATGGCCACGGCCCTGCGCTTCTTGTACAAACAGGGTTCCAAAACTTCGATTGCCGTGGCCACAGTGGCCTTGGCCAATATTGTGGCTTTTTCTATGACCGTAGTTGTGATCCTGGTGACGGCGCTGGTCAGCGGCGACTCAGGGGTGTTGTCGAATCTGCCTTCGACCGCCATTCTGCTAGTCATTGTGGCCTTGGCGGTGTTGGCCTCAACGCTGTTGATTCCGCGTCTGAGGGCCTGGATTTGGGTCAAAATTGGCCCTACCTTCACTCAGGTGTGGCCGGTGCTGACCTGGGTCGTCACCCGGCCTAAACGAGTGATCTTCGCCCTGGCTGGCGCGGCCCTCCAGACCGGCGGCTACGTCGCTTCGTTCTGGGCCGCCTTGCAGGCCTTTGGCCTGGGTCACCTGTCCATCGTCAACATTGTCTTGGTCTTCTTGGTTGGTAACTCGGTTGGTTCAGCCGTGCCCACCCCCGGCGGTCTAGGTGGTGTCGAACTGTCGCTGACGGCCGGCCTGAGGGCAGCTGGGGTGGCCACGGCCGTGGCGGCCTCGGCCGCTGTGCTTTACCGGGCCGTCACCTACTGGGCGCGGGTTCCCCTGGGCTGGGTGGCCTTCCGCTACCTCCAGCGCCACGACGACATCTAGCTGAGTGCCACCAAACTCTCACGCGTGAGACTATCAGTTGTGAGAGTATCGCCAGCATGCTCCATACCTGCAGATCATGCTCCTAATGGTGCATTTACTGTCGGCCAAATAGTGCATTTCTTGCCGGGTAGATCGCGCATTTACTGGCGAAAGGTTCGCTCAGAACCCGACTCTTGGCAAGGGGGTCCGTGATCTCGGCCTGAGAGAGTCGGGTCGTCGCTGGGTCAGGTGGGCAGGCGGCGGCGGGGGGCGGCGCTGGCGGCCTCGGCTGACAGGCGACCAGATTTGACATAGGCCACCCGTTCGGCTCGGAGTTCTTCAACGAAAGGTGCCTCTAGCGGGGCCAACTCCAGGCCGGCGGCCTGGGCAATCAGGTAGTCCGCCAGGGCCGGGTTGCGGGCCAGGACTGGACCGTGCAAATAGCTTGCCAAGATGTTGCCTTGGACGGCGCCTTCCCAGCCATCACCGGCCGGCCCGCCGCTGCCGTTGCCGACCCCATTGGTCACCTTGGCCAGAGGCCGGGCATCAGGGCCAAGGCTGGTGCCACCACCGTGGTTCTCATAACCGGTCAAGAAAGGCAGGTCGAGGTCCGCCACCGGTTCGGTCAGGATTTCGCCAATCGCCCGCACTTGGCGCCGGCGGGTGGTGACGTCAAGAATGCCCAGCCCGGCGGTGATCTGGCCGCCGGTGATTTCAAAGCTTTGTCCCAGAATCTGTAGACCGGCGCAAACCGCGAAGATGGTGGCGCCGGCGGCGTGGGCCTGGCGCAACCCCGGGCTGGCGATCAGCCGTTCGGCTGCCACGACTTGGCCAGCGTCTTCACCACCACCGAGGACATAAATGTCAGCTCCGGCCGGTATGGCGTCTTCTGGGCCCACAGTCACCAGATCGGTGGCCAGGCCGCGGGCCCTGGCCCGGTGTTGCAGGACCGTTAGGTTGCCGCCGTCGCCGTAGGTGCCCATTAGGCCGGGGAAAAGTTGCACCATGGCCAAGCGGCTGGTTGTGCTGCTCATGAGGTCACCATCCGGCCTCGGAGTTCTTGAAAAGCGGTGTAGTTGGCGACAATGTCCATGGCCCGGCCGGCTGGTAGATCGACGGCCGCATCAAGCGGATCCGGGCTGACCCCGCGCGTCTTCAGTCCGGCCACATCCAACCGCACGGCCAGGTCGTAGCGTCGCTCCCCGGCGACCCAGACCTCGGTGCCGGCCAGCTCTTCAAATGGCACATCCCAAATCCATGATGGGTCGCGTCCATCTGCCCCGCGGGCGTTGAGAGCCACACACAAGGCTGCCGGCGAGGCCTTGACCAGAGCCAACATTTCGGTCCAACTTGCCGGGTTCTTGCCCAGCAACAGCCGGGTTTGGCGGCCTTGGTAGGGGCCGGAGAAATACCGCCCATCGACGTCGCTGACCTGGCCACAAGCGGCCAAAGCCGCCTCTGCCCCAACCCCGGCACCGTGGGCGGCGGCCGTAGCGATGGCGGCGTTACCCAAGTTGAATGAGCCGGGCAGAGCCAAGGTCACTGGCCAGGTTCCTCCGGGACCAGCCACAGCGCCCTCTGCTGGTTCAACCCACCAGCTGACCTCAGGCCGGGTCAGGGCACAGCCTGGGCAATCCCAGGTGCCTGAGGCCCGGTTGATGGCTTGCCCGCATTCAGGGCAGAGCATTGAATCGGCTGTCCAACCCTGACCGCAACCAACCCAGACCACCCGCCGGGCGCCACTGGCAGCCCAGACCACAATTGGATCATCGGCGTTGGCAATCACGGTGACGTCAGGGCCAAGCGACAAAACCATGGCATGCCAACGCCGGGCCAGCATTTTGACCTCGCCACCCCTATCAAGCTGGTCGCGCGAAAGGTTCATCAGCAAGACTTGGCCAGCCCCGGTGGCCTGAGCCAAGGCTGGCAGGTGGGCCTCATCGACCTCCAGGGCAGCGAATTGGGCTTGACGGGCCGTGGCCAGGGCTGTGACCACGCCAGGGGCCATATTGGCGCCGGTCGAATTATGTGCCACCGGCCCAAGTGTGCGCAGCGACTGGGCCAACATCCGGGTGGTAGTCGATTTGCCGTTAGTGGCGCTGACCAAGGTGACCATCTTGCCAGCACAAAGCTGCCCAATCAGCCCAGGGGCGACTTTCAGCATGACCCGGCCGCCAACCACCTGACCGCGCCCGCGCCCAGCCAGCCGCGAGGCACCAGATGCCAGCCGGCCGGCGGCCATGGCCAGACGACCGCGCAGGCTCAAGCTCACAGGTCATCCCCCATGTCTTTGAAACGAGCCCGGTGGCCCTGGAAAGCCACGGCGATATCCGCTGTGGGACCGTTGCGGTGTTTGGCCACAATCAGATGCGCCTCACCCCGCGGGTCGTGCTGGGATTCCTCGTCTTTCTTTTCTGGCCGGTGCAACAAGATGACCAAGTCGGCATCTTGTTCCAGTGAGCCCGATTCGCGCAGGTCGCTCATTTGAGGTTTCTTGTCTGCCCGCTGTTCGGCTGAACGGTTGAGCTGCGAAATCGCCACCACAGGCACATTCAGCTCCTTGGCCAGCAGCTTCAGGGCCCGGGAGAACTCTGAGACCTCTTGTTGGCGCGATTCGACCCGTTTACCTGAGCTCATCAACTGGAGGTAGTCGATCACCACCAACTTGAGGTCGTTGCGCTGTTTCAGTCGCCGGCATTTGGCCCTGATTTCCATTAGGGCCAAATTGGGTGAATCGTCTATGAACAGCGGCGCGCTTTTGATGTCACCCAAACGCCGGGCCACCGCCGCCCACTCGATTTCCGAGACATCGCCGTGGCGCAGCTTCTGCAAGAAGACTCCCGATTCGGCCGAGATCAGCCGCTGGGTGATCTCAGAGCGGGACATCTCCAACGAGAAGAAAACAGTAGTCAGGCCGTGGTGAACGGCGGCGCTGCGGGCAAAGTCCAAGCCCAAAGTTGATTTGCCAACGGCCGGCCGGGCCGCCAAGATGACCATTTGCCCGGGCCGCAGCCCGCCAGTCAACCGGTCGAGCCGGCCAAAACCGGTCGGCACACCGGTGACTTGACCGGCATGCTCCTGAAGTGCCTCGATTTCGCTGATGACCGGATCAACGACATCTGCCAGAGGCAAAAAATCATCTGAGCTTTGCCGTTCGGTGACGGCGTAAACCTCGGCTTGAGCCGCATTGACCAAGTCGTCAACCGCGTCACCGGCGGTGGTGTAACCGAGCTGGGTGATTCGGGTGCCGGCATCCACCAGTCGCCGCAGGACGGCCTGGTCGCGCACAATCTGGGCGTAATAGGCGCCGTTGGCGGCCGTGGGGACCTCGGCGATAAGCGAGGCCAAATACGGTGCGCCGCCAACCCGGCCAATCTGGCCACGCCGGGTCAGTTCCGCCGAAACGGTGACCGCGTCAACCGGCTCACCACGCCCGTAAATGTCTGTGATGGCATCGAAAACGACCTCATTGGCTGGGCGGTAGAAATCATCCCCCCGGACAATCGCCACAACCTCCGCCAAGGCGTCCTTCGACAACAGCATTGAGCCCAGGACAGAGCGCTCGGCTACAAGGTCTTGAGGGGGTAGCCGGTCAAATGCCACCGGGCCGGCGGAAACCGGCTCGACGCCAACTGCGGTCACAGACGCCCCCTTTGCTCCAATCTGTGAAACGGTCACGGTCCATTTCTACAACGTGCCACGGACACAGTAGTCCGCTCATCACATCACCGCAGGCCAAAGGGCAAAAATGCTGTGAATCCGCGGACCATAAGTTGGGGACAAGTGGCCCGAGTCTGTGGAAAACCAGATCCGGTTTCCTAGCCAGCGACTAAACACCACAGGTCGCTGTGCCGCCGTTAGCCACAAGCTGTGGATTTCGCTGCATCTCACAAAGCGAGACGCTGGGCATCCAAGTTGAAGGGCGGACTTGACATCTACCCGGCTTGTGGTAGCAACTGACCAAGGCTGGACCCGGGCCAGATCATCGCGACCAAAGCTGGGCCAATGACCTATTCAGCGACCACTTCGATGGTGACAGTTGCCACCACTGAGTCATGCAATTTGGCCTGTAAGGCGTATTCGCCAGTGGTCTTGATGCGCTCTTTTAGGTCGATCTTGCGCTTGTCCAGCTCCAGGCCGGTGGCGGCCTGGACGGCCCGGGCCACGTCATCGGTCGTGACGGTACCAAATAGCCGGCCGCCGGCCCCGGCCTTGGCCTGGACCTGCACCACCTTGTCCGCCAGGCGTTCTTTCGCCGCCAGGGCGTCTTCGACGCTGGCCATCTCGCGAGCCTTGGTGGCCCGCCGCATGGTGGCGATCTGCTTGGCAGCGCCTTTGGTCCAAGGAGCAGCCAGATTGCGCGGCACTAGGTAGTTGCGGGCATACCCGTCCTTGACCTCGAGCACGTCACCGGGAGAACCCAGGCCCTCGACCTCGTGGGTCAGAATTATCTTCGCCATGTCTGGTTCTGCTCCTTACCGACCTGAGCTCGAATAGGGCAGCAGGGCCATTTCGCGCGCGTTCTTGACGGCCTGGGCAATGGCGCGCTGTTCTTGCACGCTGACACCGGTGACCCGCCGGGCGCGGATCTTGCCGCGCTCCGAGACGAACTTACGCAGCAACGCCACGTCCTTGTAGTCGATCGCATCATTAGCACCGCGCAAGGGGTTGGCCTTTTTCTTCGGCTTGCGCATTGGAGGCTTTGGCATAGTTGGTCCTTTGCTCATGCTTGGTGGTTAAAAGGGCGGGTCGTCGTTGGCATTGCCGGTTACGCCCGGTGCCGCCCACGGGTCCTCGGCCCGGGCCTGGGCGTAGACGCTCTGGCCAGCCCCAGGGCTGGCCGGCCGGCCACCTTGGCCGCTGGCTTGGGGGGCGGCCTCGGCCTGGGGCCTGGGACCGGCCTGGTCATCCCTGGCCGGGGTGTTGTATCCGCCTTGGTCCTGGCCGCTGAATCCGCCCTGGCCGCCATAACCGCCAGAGCCGCCGCGGGCATTCCTGGTGACCTTGGCGCTGGCATAACGCAGCGACGGCCCCACCTCATCGACTTGCAGCTCAACCGCGGTTCGCTTTTCACCGTCGCGGGTCTCGTAGGACCGCTGGGTCAAACGACCCTGGGCGATCACACGTGTGCCCTTTACCAGGGTCTCGGCCACATTCTCGGCCGCTTCGCGCCACACTGAGCAGCGCATAAACAGCGTCTCGCCGTCCCGCCACTGCTGGTTCTGCCGGTCAAAAACCCGAGGGGTCGAGGCGATCGTGAAGTTAGCCACAGCGGCACCAGAAGGGGTGAAGCGGAGCTCCGGATCCCCTGTCAGGTTGCCGATTACGGTGATGATTGTGTCGCCAGACATGGCGCTCCTCTCAGGCCTCTAGGGCCTCTGCGGCCCTGAGCAGTTTGGTTCTGAGGACCGATTCTGCCAGACCCAAAAGCCGGTCCATTTCCTTGGCCGCTTCTGGCTCAGAAGTGAAGTTGATGACCACGTAGTAGCCCTCGGACCGCTTCTTGATGTCGTAAGCCAGGTGGCGTTTACCCCAAAAGTCCTGGTTGTCGATGGTGCCACCGGCACTGGTGATGACTTTGAGATAGCGCTCCAAATGCTTGGGGAGTGACTTCTCTTCCAATTCGGGATCAAGGATGATCATGATCTCGTATGGACGCATACTTCAACCCACCTCCTGTGGTCTATTCGGTCACGGTCCATCCGTGACAGGAGGGTCTGCACCCAAGCCGCGCGCTCAAAGCGACGTGGCCGGGCAACCGCCACAGCCTAGCCCATTGGGGCCGCGCCCCCCAAATAGACCCAGCCCTGACCTTCGCCCACCACCTGGCGACGAGGTGACCAACTGCCGAACTTGGCGCTACTGCGAAACCGGAGGACCGGCATCGGGCATAGGCGGACCGCCGGCGGCGCGACCCTGGGCCACCTGCCAGCGGGCCAAGGCAATGGCCTGCTCTTCATCTTCAAGGTTGTGTTCGGGGTGTTCCAGGGCGTCAAAAACACCGGCCCCTTTGGCCATCTCCAGGTGAGAGGGCCTGAACGAGTGCAATAGCACGGTGATGTGACGTTCTTCCAGCGTGGCGACCATATCGCTGAGCACCTGGGCGCCGGTCGAATCGAGGATCCTGACCCGGTCCATACCGACCACCACAACTTGAACCCCTTCAATGTGGCTGACCTGGTCAAGCAGGCGCTCGGCCGTGGCAAAAAAGAGCGCACCGTCAACGGAGTAGTAGGCGACTAGCTCATCGCCCTCCTCCGGCGGGCCGGGCAGATCAACTCGGTAAACCCCGGCGATCGACGAGATGGTCCTGAGCGCAAAAACCGCCGCCACGGCAATACCAATGGCCACGGCGTAGATCAGGTCGACCGAAACGGTTATGACCGCCGTCATGGTGAATAGCAGGGCGTCTTGGTGGGACAAGTGCATCAAGGTTTTGGCGGTTGACAGCGGCACCATGCGCACGGCCGTAACCATTAGCACCCCGGCCAGCGCCGCCAGGGGAACCTTGTCGACCACGGTCGAGGCGGTGTAGACAATCGCCACCAAGGTTAAGGCGTGGACCACGGCTGCCACTCGAGTGCGGGCGCCGGATGAGACGTTGACCGCCGTGCGGGCGACCGCACCAGAGGCGGGCATGCCGCCAAAGAAACCGGCTGTGATCGAAGCCAAACCCTGGCCAATCAGCTCCCTATCAGCGTTGAAGGGCCCGGTTTGGCGGTGCTGAGCGGCCACCCGGGCGGAAAGCAGCGATTCGATGGCGGCCAAGGCTGCCACCGCCAAGGTGCCGCCGAGTACGGCTTTGATAGTGGCAAAGTCGACTGCCGGCATTGTCGGGGCCGGCAGGCCGGGGGGGATATGGCCAATGATGGCCACTTTGATGCCGGCCAGTTGGTAGACGGTGGTCACCAGCACCAATCCGACCAGTGACCAGGGAATTTGGCGTGAAATCCGCGCGCCTAGGACCATAGTGGCGGCCACTCCGCCTGCTGCCAGCACCGTCCAGATGACACTTGACCAATCGGTCCGGCCCAGGCACTGCAAAGTCGCCACCACCGGGCTGGAACTGAGGTTCTTGTTTTCGACCCCTAAGAAGGCCGGGAATTGCTGCAAGAAGATGATCACGGCCACGCCGTGGGTGAAGCCTTCGATCACCGGCCAGGGCACGGCCGCCACCATCCGGCCCAGGCGCAGCAGGCCAGCCACTATCACCAAAACGCCGGCCACCATGCAGATGAAACCCAAAACGGCGGTGCCGTGAGCGGCCATGATTGGTGCTAGGACTACGACCATGGCGCCGGTTGGCCCGGACACCTGCACATTCGAGCCGCCAAAGATGGCCGCCACCAGTCCGGCCACAATCGCCGTGATCAGTCCGGCCTCGGCGCCGGCACCGGAACTGACGCCAAAGGCCAGGGCCAGTGGCAGGGCCACTATGCCTACCGTTAGGCCGCTTAGAACGTCGGCCCGCCAGGTCAGGCGGAGGGGGGAGTAGTCATCGAGGCTTGGTAGTAGCGAACGGAAACTAGCCTTGGCGGCGCCTTGGTTTTGGTTGCCCGATGCCGGCCCTTGGCCGGGTGCCTCGGGTTGGCTTGGTTGGTCCTCGAGCACAGTGCGTCCTCGCAGCTGGATGATTTGTTGTGTCCATCTTATGCCTTGGTGGGTTACGTCCGGCACACCGCATCGCCGCCGGTCGCTGCGGGTCGCCGCGCCACTGGAACTCTGCCACCAGGCACCTGCCGCCGGCCCCCGGACAGCACGGCATCGAGTTCACCCCACACCGGACAGCACGGCATCGAGTTCACCCCACACCGGACAGCACGGCATCGAGTTCATCCCACACCGGACACTGAATCTGTATAACCCCAGGTCGGTACCCAACCACTGTCCGGTTTCGCTCAAAGTCGATTCGTTGTCGTGCGGTTTGGAGCAAACTCGATCAAAGCAACCCGGCCAACCACCATCGAGTTCACCCCACACCGGACAGCACGGCATCGAGTTCACCCCACACCGGACACTGAATCTGTATAACCCCAGGTCGGTACCCAACCACTGTCCGGTTTCGCTCAAAGTCGATTCGTTGTTGTGCGGTTTGGAGCAAACTCGATCAAAGCAACCCGGCCAACCACCATCGAGTACCCCCAAGACGGGTGAATTCCCTGGCGGCCGCGGCCAAGACTTCACATAGCTCGCGCGGTTGCCCCTGCCGGAGGCTGGACAGGTCGTGGATGAGCGGGGCACCACCTGAGCTGTGTGCCCAAGACGCGCAGAGTCAGCCTCTGTTGCTGCCGACCTAGTGCTGACGCCTGACAAACCAGGCGGTCGGTGGGCCCAGCGTTTGTCGCCTCTCCCGCCGAGATTGGCCCAGTTCACGCGCTATTGGTCTGGTCGAAGGCTAAGACGTCGGCGTGGAATTGCCTGACCACGTTTTCGAATTGGATGAAGGAGTCTTCTGGGTATAACAGGTCGATTCTGAAGCTGGGATATTTGTCCAGCTTGTCGTCGGCCAGGTGCACACCCGGAACCTGCTCAAGCCCAAACTTGAGCCCTCGCCGGGCTTGGACGGTGTCATGGGGCGGGCCCATTGTCTGGAACAGGATCTGAACAAACACATCGATGTTCGCGTTGTATACGCAAAACAATTCGTGCCCCTGGCCATTACCCAAGACCGGCGTCAAAGTCCCGTGGGCTGCTCCCCTGCCCCACCGAACGCGCCCTTTGAGACTCCCAACCAGGCTGAGAATCCGTCGACACGTGGCAACCGCGTCCTGGCCGCTCAGCCGTTCTGTGTCTGCCAAGAAACTGGCTTCGTCCCATTGCCTGGAGCCACGCCGTTTGGTCTGGCTGGCAGCTTCCGTGGCGCCAACAATGTCCGGCACCAGCGTGGTCAAACCGTCCCCCGATAGGTATTGCTTGATCTCGAGCCCCAGAACCTCGGTGGTGGTCATTTGGTCGTTGAGGAACTCGATGATCCGCTGCAGCGACGGCGGAATGACATCGGCCGCGAAGATCAGGCGCAGCCGGCCGGAGCGCAAATTGGAGCTGACCTGCTCCCAAAACTCTTCCTCCCGCTCGGGTGCCACACCAATGCTCGCCAGAGTGCCGGCATCGGCCAGATGGGCCTGTTCCTCATAACTCGACCGCAAGTCCTCGAGCGACCAGTATTGGCTGCCGTTGGCGGCGTAGTCCAACATTTGCGCCACCACCTCACGGCGCAGGCGCGTGTCGCTGCTTCGCTTCACCTCAACAAATGTCGGCACGGCGTCCTGGTCAATGAAGAGATGATCCAGCGACCACTGCGCGCCACCGTCTTGCTCGGCCGGCACACCCATCTCCCTAGCAACCAACACCCACTGCCTGGGGGAATCGGGTGTGATCTGGTCCCCCGCCAACAGTTCGGGGTGCTTGGCGATGAGCTCCTGGAAGTAGTCCTCATTGACGTAGGGTTCCTGGGCCAGGGCACGCAGCTCGCCGTCCTGGAGTCTCACAAAGATCTGTCCAGTCATCGGTTCACCTCGATTGGATAGTGGCTTGGGTTTGCCGACCGCCTGGTTGTCACAAAGCCGTCAACGTCGCCCGGAATCGTCGCCGCGTCTGCCAGCAGCTCCGTCATGGCAGTGTCCCTCTGAGTGGCCATTGCCCGCTTGTATGCAAGGACATCAACCAGCTTGACCCGACGATGGTTGGCCGGCCTGTCGCATGGGATTCTGCCCGAATCGAGTATTCGGTTCATGGTTGGCCGGGAAACGCCAAGCAGGCTGGCCGCCTCTTGCGCGGTCAGCACCGTGTCCTGCGGGTAGACCACAACGCCCCGGCCTTGGGCAAATTCCCTGGCGGCCGCGGCCAAGACCTCGCATAGCTCGGGCGGCAGATCCACGGGCTTTCCACCAGCGGTAACAACGGTGGCAGCGCCGCCTTTGCTCAGAGCGTCTGACACTGCGGAATAGCGGTTTTTGGCGCTGGTCCCGGACTGCGGTGCCGGCAGCTTCTGTGCCATGCCCCAATTCTAATTCGAACAAATCGAAAGCACAAGCCAGCGATGTGCGGCCCAGCCGGTCGCCGCGCCTAACGCCTAGCGTTATTGACGTGTCGCGTTAACTGGTGCTCGTGTGACCAAGTCGTTCGGCAACAAGGACACCGAGCGGCTTGCGAACCGGGAACCAGTTAGGTCGCTTGATACCCGAAGCCATCGAGTTGCTCTGCGGAAGCTGAGGATGCTGGGAGCTGCGGCGACCTTAGATGACCTGCGAGTGCCGCCGGGCAACCGCCTTGAGGCGCTCAAGGGTGACCGCGCGGGACAGCACGGCATCGAGTTCACCCCACACCGGACAGCACGGCATCGAGTTCACCCCACACCGGACAGAACGGCATCGAGTTCACCCCACACCGGACAGCACGGCATCGAGTTCGCCCCACACCGGACACTGAATCTGTATAACCCCAGGTCGGTACCCAACCACTGTCCGGTTTCGCTCAAAGTCGATTCGTTGTTGTGCGGTTTGGAGCAAACTCGATCGAAACAGCCCG
>WQXJ01000035.1 GCA_009784895.1 Micrococcales bacterium
ACTAGCAGCTGATGTTGCCAGGCATCCACCCAGCCCGGTAGCCGCCACTCGAAGTAAACCCACAGGCCAGGCCCCGAAAACCCGCCACCCGACCACACTCAACCAAACGTAACCTCAGTCGCGGGTCCATCGCCAGGAGCGGCCAAAGGGGCGCTAAGCAGTCGCCCAGGCCAAGGGGCCAACCGCGGCCCAGCACTGACTCCGGGAATCAGCTGGCTTGTGCTAGTCGCAGGATGTCGGCATCGGTCAGCGGCCTGAGCCCGGCAGGGCCAAACCAACCCACGGGATTGTTGCCGCCATAGGCGTAAGGGTTGCCGGCCCACCCAGCCCCCACCACCGGGTCGTTAGCGTCGGTCGATAAGAAACCGCGACTGGCCGGATCGACCACCCGCCGTCCCACCAACTCCAGGCCAGCCACGCCCGGGCCCCCGGCGAAGGTCAACCGACCGCCGGCGGCTAGTCCAACTCCGGTTGGCAGCTCGCCGTCAACTGTGACTGGGCGGGCGACCCACGGGTCCGCCACGTGGTCGGATTGGGAGGTATGCCAGCCCGGCGAAATCCAACTATCGCCCATCCCAATCAGGCCAACCAAACTGAACACTGGCGTTGCGCCAGCTCTCAGCAAACTGGGAGCCAGCCGACCGCCGTTGTCCCACCAGACCGCCTGGTCGTTGATGGCCACCAGCTGGCCACGCGAATCGGTCAGCAAGGTGGTCCGGCTGACTTCCCCTCCAACGGTGTCGGTTACCGCAGCCAGGAAGCCATTCGGTGACCAAGCAAAATCCCTGGTTACTCCTCCGGGCAGGTCACTGCGTATTCTCCGACCGGAGCCGTCATAGCAGTGGCGAGCGGTGCCGCCGGGGCCGGTTGATTCGAGTAGTTGCCCGGCCACGTCATGGCGGTAGTCGTATTGGCCGGCGGGACCGGTCTCCTTGACCAGCCGGCCGGCCAGGTCGTAGGTCCAGGTCGACGTCTCGCCCCGGGTGGTGGCGCTAATCAGTTGCCCAGCCGGGTCATAGCCGTAAGCCGTGGCCACGCCATCGCAGCTGACCTGGTCGACCAGCCCCCAGTCGTCGCGAGTCACCTCGACGCTGTGGTTTGTCCCACTTGCCTCTATTTCAAGTCCAACCACCTCACCGGCAAACCAATGCCAGGTTTGTGACATTGGCCCGGCCTCAGAGCGGGCCAGTTGGCCGGCGGTGTCATAGTCAAACCGGGCCCGGCCAAAGACCGGATGGCTGACCGCCGTGAGCCGGCCAGCTTTGTCGTAGGTGTAGGTGATCTCGCGCCCATCAGGGGTGGCCAGCTTGCTCAGCCGTCCCTTGCGGTCATAGACCCAGCGCAGCCCAACCTGGCCCCGGGTTTCGGCCAGTAGCCGACCAGATCGGTCCCAGGCCCGTCCGTAGATCACCGGCTCCGGCCCAGAAGTATCTGTCATCTCGCCGCGCAGATTGGCGTCATCCCGCTCAGCTTTCGACATCACTTGTCCGTCGACGCTGACCTGGTCGAGCCGGCCGGCCTGGTCGTAATCCCACTGGGTGCGGTGGCCGTCAGGGTCCTCCTGCCAAGACTGGCGCCCGGCCAAGTCATATTCCGCCCTGGTTGTCCGGCCCAGCGGATCAGTCACGGCGATGCAGTTGTTGCGTTCGTCGAATTGGCGTTGCGTCACCCCGCCCACCGGGTTGGTGATTTCGACCACCCGACCAAACTGGTCGTAGACGTACCGGCTGACGCCACCGTTGCCGTTGACCGACTCGACCAAATGCCCAGCCTCGTCATAGCTGAACTGCCGCCGCCCCCACCAGGCGTTTCGAGTTTCGATCACCCGGCCATCAGAGTCGTGTTCGTATTCGACCAGGCCCGCATCGAGCCCATCGGGGGTGCTCATGATCTAGCCTCCTTGAGGTTCACTTGGCAGCGTGGCCGGTCCAAGCCGGCGTTACGTCGGTGTGAGTGAAATCATCACCAACAAACAGGATGTCCTGGCCGGTCTCCTGGGCCAGGGCATAGGCGAAACAGTCCCCCAGATTGAGCCGGGCCGGGTGACCGCTGCCTTTGCCAAAGTCGCGGTAGGCCGCTCTGGCCAGATCGGCTTGCTCCGGGGTGAAAGGCACAATTTCGACACCATAGGCATGCAGCAGGGCATCTAGGCGGCGAGAGTCCTGCGGAGCCTGCCGATTGTCCAAGACGCAGCACAACTCAACGTAGGTCGCCGCGGACATGAGCACCTGCTGCTGGGTCAGCAGAAGCTCAGACAAGTCTTGCGCCGGCAGTTCGCCCAGCCAGATCGCGACGATGGCCGAGGTGTCGACGATCACGCCGGCAGGCCGTTCTGGTCGAACAAGGCCCTTGCGTTACGTTCAACGCGGCCGGCCTCGCCCGGCGATCTGGTGGCCCAGATCGACTGCAAGATGGCCTCGACGCGGGCAGCCCGGTCACTGTCGGCAGTCTCAGCCGCCTCAAGTGCCTGGCGCAAGGCCAAGGTGATGGCCCCGGTTTGTGTCATGTCAGTTTGGCTCGCTAAAGCCCGGGCCAGGGCGATGGTCTCGGGGTTCTTGATCGTCAGTGCCATACCTCAATGGTACACCCATACACCAATCCGATACACCAAGGTGTACTCGCCACCCTGGTGGCTAGGCGAAGTGGTCCCAGCCGGCGTTAGGCGGCTGGTAGTCACCCAGGAGCTTGACCTGGCCTTGGCCTGCCTCGCAGTGCCCGATGCCGGCCCATCCTTCAGGTAGTCCGCCTTCAGTTGGGAACGTGGCCAGGATGGCGTGGTCTTCGCCGCCAGTCAAAACCCAGTCCAGCGGATTTCGCTCCAACTGAGCGGCCAAGGGCGCCAGCGCCTGGACAGTCTTGGCCAGGGTCGCAGCTTCGGGGTCGATCACCAGATCAACGCCGCTGGCCTGGGCCAGCCGGCCAGCGTCCATCAACAAACCGTCGGACACATCCAGCATGGCCGTGGCGCCTGCCACGGCAGCCGCCGGCCCCGCCGCCAAAGGCGGCACCGGCCGCCTGTAAGCCTGGACCGCCAACCCAGCCAGATGCCAAACCTCTAACTCGCTGTTTTTCGGGTCATGCCAAACCTCGGACCCGCTGCCCGGCTGGCCTTCCAGGCCGGGCGGAAGGGAGCGCGCGCCCGGGGTGTGGCGGGCATCGTTCCTTAGCGATGCGGAGCATCGCCCAGGAACGGGGCGGGGCGCGGGCTGCCGGAGCCCGGCCGTCCGCTGCCAAACCTCGGACTCACTGTTTTCTGGGTCATGCGAAACCTCGGACTCGCTGTTCTTCGGGTCATGCCAAAGCTCGGACTCGCTGGTTTTCGGGTCATGCGAAACCTCGGACTCGCTGTTTTCTGGGTCATGCGAAACCCCGGACTCGCGGTTTGGGGGGGTGGGATGACTGGCCAACAGCATCTGGTAGCCAGCCATTGACCAGCCAGTTTGGCCGGCCAAAGCCAGGATATCCCCTGCCCGGGCACCGCTGCGACGCACCGGCGCCCGGCCATCCAACAGCCCTAAGGCAGTCACCGCAACACTCAGGCACGGGCCTACAGACAGGTCACCACCAGTCACGTCAACTCCGTGCGGCTGACAGGCTTGGGCCATGCCGCTGGCCAGCGATTCAAACCAAGTCGGTTCGCTTTGGGCCGGCGCGGTCACCGCCGCCACCACCGACCGGCCCCTGGCACCCATGGCTGCGACGTCGGCCAAATTGGCCATCACCGCCCGCCAACCGACATCGGCGCCGTTACTCCAGGCGGATTCAAAATGGACACCCTCGACCAGAATATCGGTGCAGATGACCACGCGGGATTGAGAAAGATCGACCACGGCGGCGTCATCACCCGGACCGACCTCGGTGCCCACTTGGGTGCCGAAATGCGGCAGTATCCGGCTCAGCAGCTCGTCTTCGCCCATGACCTACGCCTGCCGGTTAGCTCAGCGCAAACCCAGCCGGCGCTCCAGCGCCAGATCAATCAATTCGCTAATCAACGTGGTGTAGTCAAGACCGGCGGCAGCCCACATGCGCGGGTAAAGCGAAATGGGCGTCATGCCGGGCATGGTGTTGATCTCGTTGATGACCAAGTCTTGACCTGCCGGTTTGGTCTGGTCGTAGAAGAAGTCGACCCGACTGAGCCCTTCGGCGTCGATTGCCGCAAAAGCCCGCACCGCTAGTTCGCCCACACGTCGCGCCACCGAAGCGGGCAGATCGGCCGGACAGCACAGTTCGACCGCCTCGGCGTCGATGTACTTAGCTACAAAGCTGTAGAAGTCATGGCCAGGGCGAACCACCACCTCGGCCGGGCCGGCCGCCCGCGGCGCCGCCCCGCCGCGACCACCCAGCACGGCACATTCCAGCTCACGGCCAGCTTGAGCCGGCTCCACCAGCACCTTCGGGTCCTCCTTGGCCGCCACTTCGACGGCTAACTCCAACTCGGAGGCCGCCGCCACCTTGGTGATACCGAGCGACGACCCGGCCCGGCAGGGCTTGACGAAAACCGGGTAACCCAAAGCCGCCACCTTCGCCATGATCCCGGCCCGGTCATCACGCCAATCCAACGGTGTCACCACAACCCCAGGCGCAACTGGCAAACCGTTTGAGGCAAAAACCTCTTTCATATGGGCTTTGTCCATGCCCAGGGCACTGGCCAGGACGCCAGGTCCAACGTAGGCCACGTCCAACAGCTCCAGGCAACCCTGAATTGTGCCGTCCTCGCCGTAAGGTCCATGCAGCAGCGGAAAGGCCACATCGATCTGGCCCAACGACTCAAGGCAAGGCTCAGCGCCGTCATCGGACACCAGGCGCCATTCCCGCGAACCGGCCTGCTGAGGCAAGATCACCTCCGGACCGGTTGGATCAACTGTTGGCAGCTCATCGCGACCCAGGCGGTACAAGTCGGGATCGTCGACAGTTAGGGTCAGGCGACCAGCTTGGGTGATGCCAATTGGTACCGGCTCAAAGCGGTCCCGGTCGATCGCCGCCAGCAGCCCGCCGGCGGTGACACAGCTAATGGAATGTTCGCCGGAGCGACCACCAAACAAAACGGCGACTCGCACTTTGGGATTCGTGGCTGTCATCGCTCCCAGCCTAATCGCATAGAGTGAAGCCATGTCCCACAACCCGCCAAATCAGCAGGCGTTGTCCCCGGAGACCATAGCCGTGACCGCTGGCCGGCCCAGCTGGACCCAAGGCGCACCGGTAAACCCGCTGGTTGTGCTGTCCTCCACCTTCATCTCCCGTGGTGATCCCAAACCCGATGACCTCAACTATGCCCGGACTGACTCGCCCAACTACGGCCCGGTCCAAGAGGCTGTTGGGCTGTTGGAGCGCTCCAGCCGGCCGGCCACCGTTTTCGCCTCCGGCATGGCGGCCATCGACGCCGCCCTGGCGCTGGTGCCGGTAGGCGGACGGGTCGTCATGCCGAATCACTGCTATTCGGTCGCCAGGGCGCTAGCCAAAGACCTAGCCGCCCAAGACCGGATCAGACTCTCCCTGGTGCCAATCGCCAACACCAAAGCCGTCAAAGCTGCCTTGGCCGGTGGAGACAATTCGTCCCCGGCCGCCATGCTCTACCTTGAGACCCCAACTAACCCGTTGCTCGAAATCGCCGAAGGGCCGGCCTTGATCGAGGCCGCGCACGAAGTTGGGGCACTGGTCGTGGCCGACAACACCCTGGCCACTCCCCTGGGCCAGCGACCGCTGGAATGGGGGGCTGATTTGGTGGTTCATTCGATGACCAAATACCTCTGCGGCCACAGCGACATGCTAATGGGGGCGGTGGTAACCGATTCCAAGGACCACAGCCGGGCTATTAGGCGGCACCGTCAATTGCGCGGCGCCGTGCCAGGGGCTTGGGACTGCTTCTTGGCCGTGCGCGGCCTGCGGACCCTGCCACTGCGTATGCAGCGGATCAACGAATCGGCCGCCACTTTGGCTCGCCGGCTGGTCTCCCACCCGCTGGTCGAGACAGTGCGCCACCCCTCCCTGCCCCAAGAGCCGGGCCATGAGGTGGCCAAAGCCCAAATGCAGGCCTATGGCGGGCTGATTTCAGTCGAGGTCCGCGGCGGTCAAGAGGCGGCCGATCTGGTCACCCAACATGTCCGGCTGTGGGCGCCAGCCACCTCCCTAGGGGGTGTTGAGTCGACGCTCGAGCGCCGGGCCCGCTATCCAGGTGAATCGCCGGATATCCCCCAGAACCTGTTGCGCTTGTCAGTTGGCATCGAAAACGTCGATGACCTGTGGGAGGACCTCTCCCTGGCTCTGAACCGAACATCTGGTTGATCGACCCAGACGGGGTCCAGCCCGCTGGCCTGATCGAGATTGAGCCTGGCCGTACTGGCCTGGATCGAGATTGAGCCTGACCGGTGTTCGGTCCGCAAGCGACCTGGGGTTTCGCCAAGACTCTGTCCGGTACCGGGTGAACTCGATTACGAACTGTCCGGTATCGGGTGAACTCGATACTGGTTCGGATCGAGATTGAGCCTGACCGTACTGGTTCGGATCGAGATTGAGCCTGACCGTACTGGTTCGGATCGAGATTGAGCCTGACCGGTGTTCCGTCCGCAAGCGACCTGAGGTTTCGCCAAGACTCTGTCCGGTACCGGGTGAACTCGATTACGAACTGTCCGGTACCGGGTGAACTCGATTACGAACTGTCCGGTACCGGGTGAACTCGATTACGAACTGTCCGGCCTGGGTTAGTCTGGACGGGAGAAGGCGTCATCGGGCCAAGCCTCGTAGCGCGACCCTTCCGACCTAAACGGCCTGGCCAGCAGTTCGCGACCCATCGTTACCACGTCGACCTCGCCGCGCACTACCGCCACCAGGCCGGCAGTAATCGGCATCTCGACTCCAACTGATTTGGCCAACGCGGCTATCGCCGGGGCCGATTCGATGGCCTCAGCCGTGCCAGCGGTCGCCGCCAAGGCCTCTGGCACCGACATGCCTTCACCCAGGCGTAGCCCAACTGAGTGGTTGCGCGATTTGGGCGACAGGCAAGTCGCGGCCAGATCGGCGAAACCGGCCATACCGGCAAAGGTCTCCAGGTCGGCTCCTAAGGCCAGACCAAGCCGGGTCATTTCGGCCAGGCCGCGGGTCATCAAAGTGGCCGAAGTATTCATGCCGTAACCCAGTCCTTGGGCGGCGCCCACGGCCAGTGCCACCACGTTCTTGACCGTGCCGCAAATCTCGACTCCAACCACATCAGGGTTGGTGTATGGCCGCAAATACGGTGTGGCGAAAGCCGTGGCAGCGGCCCGGGCCGCCGCCTCGTCCGGGCAAGCCACCACGGTGGCACCGGGTTGCCTTAGGGCCAGTTCCATGGCCAAGTTGGGGCCGGAAATCACCATCACTCGCGACGGGTCAAAACCGGTGACTTCCGCCAGCACCTGGGACATCCGGCTAGTTGTGCCCTGTTCAATGCCTTTCATCAGTGAAACCACCGAGGCGCCGGGTTCTAGCAGTTGGACCAGCTCGCCCAAAACGGCCCGAGCCTGTTGCGACTTCAACGCCACCGCCACCAAGAAGGCCCCGGCCAGGGCCCGGGCTGGATCGGTCGTCGCCTCGATGCCACTGGGCAGTTCAAGATCCGGCACAGACCTGGGGTTACGTCTGGTCTGGTTGATGGCCTTGGCCACCTTCGGGTCCCGCGTTAGTAGGCAGACTGACGAACCGGCATCGGCGCAAATCTGGCTGAAGACCGTGCCCCAGGCGCCGCCGCCGATTACGGCCACTTTGGTCATTTCGGATCCTCGGCAAATTGGTTGTAGGGCTCGTCCGGGGGACTTTCACCGCGCAGTTCGGCCTCCATGGCCGTAATAGTGGCCATGAGCCGCTTGGTGCCTTCGGTGGCTGCCGCCGCCTGGTCCTCCCATGTGGCAAAGTCGCTCAGGTCGAGCGGCTGGCCAACAATGAAGTTGACTGGCTTGGGCGGCCAGAGGCGGGGCAGCCTCGACCTGGGCGGCAGGATCCTGTGAGCCCCCCACTGGGCGATTGGCACCAGCGGCGCGCCGGTCTGCAAAGCCAGTCGAACCGCACCCGGCCGCCCGCGCATTGGCCACAAATCGGGGTCGTGGGTCAAGGTGCCTTCGGGGTAAATCATGACGCATTCGCCGGCCTGGAGCGCCTTGGCCGCCTGGGTCAGGGAGGCGCCGGCTTGGGCCGTGCCGCGTTTGACTTCGATCAAACCCATCGCTTTGAGAATTGCTCCAAGCAGTGGCAACCGCATCAGCGAGTCCTTGACCAGCACTTTGGGTGGGCCGGCCCAGATTGTCAGCAGATGCACTGCCGCCAAAAAGTCCAGGTTGGAGATGTGGTTGACCGCCGCGACGAAGCCGCCTTGGCTCGGAATGTTGTCACGGCCACGCCAATGGCGCCGGGTCAACAACAGTGTCGGGACCAGCAGGATGGTCACGACCACCTTGTACGCAAACGGCGCGGGTGGATGGCTTCGCATTGGGGCCAAGCCTAGCGGGCGCGCGAACCCATACAATCTCTACTATGCAGCCAAACGATTCCCCTGAATTTGCCGGCCCTGGCCCTGCGGGCGGTCAGCCCACCCCACCGGTCCCGCCATCAGGTCCACCCAGTCCTCCCGACGAGACGGCCATAGTCCCGCCGCCCCCGCCCGACCCGGCCGCTGTGCCCGAGGTGCCGGCCGGGCCGGCCATGCCGCCTCCTGGGCCACCGGTTGATCAACCCTTTGCTGCTGGGCCACCGTTCGAACCGCCGTTCGCTCCGGTGCCGCCTTCCACCCAGCCCTTCCCTCCCGTGCCGCCGGTTGAGCCGACCTTGCCTGCCGCCCCACCGCCCGGCCAGCCGTTTGCTGCCGGGCCGCCCACAGATCAACCCTTCCCTCCTGTGCCGCCGGTTGAGCCGACCTTGCCTGCCGCCCCACCGCCCGGCCAGCCGTTTGCTGCCGGGCCGCCCACTGACCAGCCGTTTGCTGCCGGGCCGCCCACTGACCAGCCGTTTGCTGCCGGGCCGCCGCTTGATCAACCCTTCCCACCGGTGCCGCCTCCTGACCAGCCGTTCGCTGCCGGGCCGCCCACTGACCAGCCCTTCCCTCCTGTACCGCCGGTAGATCAACCCTTTGCGCCCGGGCCAGCTTTCGACCAGTCTCTGCCTCCGGCTCCGGCCTATTCGCCTCTTCAGCCCGATGGCGCAGCGCCGCCTTATGCCGTTGGCCCACCTGGGTCAGAAGCGCCCCCCGCCCCCATGCCCGAGCCGGGCCCGTGGCAAGACGCAGCGCCGCCGCCTCTGCCCGGTCCAGGCGGCAGTGGTTTTGGCCCAGAGGCGCCAGCCGACCCGACCAAACCAAAGCGCGGCCAGAAGCGTCCCGGGCTGATTCTGACGATCATTGGCCTGGTCCTGATGGTGGCCTCACCTGCGCCTTTGGTGATTGCCGGTTTGGGCGTATCCGCCACTGTCAGCGACGTCGCGGCCGGTTCCAAAGCCATGCCAATAATCGACAACCCGATCACGGCCAAGTCCCTAAAGACCGGCGACTACTTTGTCTGGTCGACTTCCGGCAAGTGGCCCACCGGCTGCGAGATCACTAAGGGCGGCCCCGACGGTGAGGCCGTCAAACTTGGCTCGCCCAATAACCCGATTGGCCTGGATGCCGGCTACCCTGTCAAAGCGGTCAAGGCATTTGTCTCCCAGGGCGGTGACTACACACTGAGCTGCGACGCACCTGATCCCGGCGCCGACCCGGTGGTGCTCTACTTTGTCCCGGCCACCCGCGCTTCGATGGTCAGCTCTTTGGTTCTGATGGCTGCCGCCTCAGGGGCCCTCTTGCTGATCGGCACGGTCCTGGTAGTCACACAGACTCTGCGCCGCGCCGGCTGGAACAACCGCATGCTGAGGGAGTTCGGCGCCATCTGAGCAAGAGCCTCAGCTATGTCGGCTGCGGCAGCCGGCATCGGTCCTTGCCGGTGCTGCGAAACCTCGGACTCGGTGGAAAGTAGCGGCCAGCCTGCGCCTCTACCGCGAGTTCAGGGTTTGGCATGACCGGTTGCGGCCCCCCCAAATTCAGCCAGTCCAGGGTTTGGCATGACGCTCCGCCACTCGGGCCGCGGCGCCAACAGGCCGGCTGCGGCAGCCGGCATCGGTCCTTGCCGGTGCTGCGAAACCTCGGACTCGGTGAAAAGTAGCGGCCATCTTGCGCCTCTACCACGAGTTCAGGGTTTGGCATGACCGAGTCTGCCCAACCCCAATTCCACGAGTTCAGGATTTGGCATGACCGATGCCGCGCCACGACTTAGCACCGACGCAGGTTCGGTTGCCACGACCTTGTACCAACGCAGGTCCGAGTTTTCAAGGCGAAGCGTCTGGCCTGGTCACCGCCACCGGCCCAAAGCCCCGACCTGTTTTGGTGCTAGGTCGCGGCCGGTTGAGCTGCCTTGGTGCTAGGTCGCGGCCGGTTGAGCTGCCTTGGTGCTAGGTCGCGGCCGGGCGGCCTGTTTTGGTGCTAGGTCGCGGCCGGTTGAGCTGTCTTGATGCTAGGTCGCGGCCGGGCGGCCTGTTTTGGTGCTAGGTCGCGGTCGGTTGAGCCGTCTTGATGCCAGGTGGCCGCGGAGCCTCAGAAGCGTTCGGCCCTGAGCTCGTCCAGAATCTCGGTGGTAGTGGGACCGTCAGCGCGGAGGATCAGATGCTCGGGCACCGGTTGGTAGGCCGATGCCGGCGGCGGCAGCTCAGGCAGGCCAGAGCCGGATTCGTTCAAAGGGTCGAGCACAGGCATGGGCGGGTTCTAGCGGTGCCAGGTACGGGCGCCTAGGGCCTCGAGCTTGGCGTTGAAATGCTCATAGCCACGGTCAATTAGGCCAATGCCGGTGACGGTGGAGCGACCGGGTGCGGCCAGCGCGGCGATCAGGTGGGAGAAACCGCCGCGCAAGTCCGGCACCTCGATTTCGGCTGCGCGCAGTGGTGTCGGTCCGCAGATGATGGCGGAATGCTGGTAGTTGCGCATACCAAAACGGCAGACCTGCCCACCGAGGCATTCACGGTAAAGCTGGATCCTGGCGCCCATGCGGCGCAGAGCCTCGGTAAA
Organism: Micrococcales bacterium; assembly: GCA_009784895.1. Lineage (NCBI taxonomy): Bacteria > Bacillati > Actinomycetota > Actinomycetes > Micrococcales > Micrococcales bacterium. Next base: position 11,051 of record WQXJ01000035.1, read on the forward strand.
ACCAAAGCGCTGTTCGTAAACAGTCTCATGAACAACCGACAGTCCAGTTGCCTGGGTCAGGGCCACTACCAACGGCTGTTGCCAATCCGTCATGAAACCGGGATGAACCCCAGTTTCAACCGCGATTGAGCTGAGCGGGCCGCCAGGGTGGTAGAACCGGATACCGGTCTCAGTGATGTCAAACCGACCGCCGGCCTTGCGGAAGACGTTGAGGTAGGTGACCATGTCATCTTGCCGCGCCCCGTCGACGGTTATGTCGCCGCCAGTGGCCAAGGCGGCTGCAGCCCAAGAGGCCACTTCGATCCGATCCGGCAGAGAGTTGTGGCGGTAGCCTTCGAGCGAATCGACGCCCTCAACTTTGATGGTGCGGTCGGTTTCGATCGAAATGATGGCGCCCATCTGCTGTAACACCGCCACCAAATCCATGATCTCGGGTTCAACTGCCGCTCCGCGCAACACCGTGATGCCCTCGGCCAGCACGGCCGTCAGCAGGAACTGCTCCGTCGCGCCGACAGAGGGGAAGGCCAGTTCCATCTGCATACCCTGAAGCCGTTTGGGCGCGGTCAGCCGGATCCCGCCTGGCTCCTTAGACACCTCAGCGCCGAATTGACGCAGGATTTGGAGGTGAAAGTCGATAGGGCGGCCGCCAATATCGCAGCCGCCTAGGTCCGGGATAAATGCTTCGCCAACGCGGTGCAGCAACGGCCCGCAAAACAGAATAGGGATACGCGAGGAGCCAGCGTGAGTGGCGATATCGGCGGCTTTGGCCAATTCGACACCCAAGGGATTCATCGCCACGGTGCCGGTGGCATCGTCGACCGAAACCGACACGCCGTGAGCCCGCAGCAGATCAGCCACGATTTCGACATCGCGGATTTGCGGCACCGAGTTCAGCTGGCTAGGGCCTTGCCCCAGCAACGACGCCACCATGGCCTTGGAAACGAAGTTCTTGGCGCCGCGCACGGCAATTCGACCGGTAAGCGGGCTCCCACCCTCAACCTCTAAGACGTCACTGACCACGTCTCTAAGACTACTTGGCCCTGGCCACAACCACCGGGATGGCCGGTGAGTGTTTGGCCGGCAAGGTGGTTGGCAGCCAAGCGGCCCGCGAGGCCTCGTAGGCGGTGATGGCCTCGTCTTGGCGCAGGGTCAAGCCAATATCGTCCAAGCCTTCCATCAATCGCCAACGGGTGTAGTCATCGAGGTCAAACCCGGCCACCAACTCGCCACAGCGCAACTGGCGCGAATCTAGGTCAACCGTGATCTCCAGGCCGGGTTGAGCTTCGAGCAACTTGAACAATTGCTCCACAACGTCCTGGCTGGCCTGGGCCGCTACCAACCCAGATTTACCGGCGTTGCCCCTGAAAATGTCAGCGAAACGGGAGGAAATGACGCAGCGGAAACCATAGTCACGCAGAGCCCAAACGGCGTGTTCACGCGAAGAACCGGTGCCGAAATCCGGCCCAGCCACCAGCACCGAGGCAGCGCGATAAGGCGGGGCGTTGAGCACAAAGTCCGGATCGGACCGCCAGGCGGCGAATAGGGCGTCGTCGTAACCGGTTTTGGTGATGCGCTTGAGGTAGACCGCCGGGATGATCTGGTCGGTGTCGACGTTTGACCGGCGCAGCGGCAAACCAACCCCGGTGTGGCTAACAAACTTCTCCATGGCCTAACCCTCCAAGTCTTCCGGTGAGGCCAGGTGGCCCAGCACCGCCGTGGCCGCCGCCACCAGCGGCGACACCAGATGGGTGCGCCCACCCGGCCCCTGGCGGCCCTCGAAGTTCCGGTTCGAAGTTGAGGCCGAGCGCTCACCAGGGCGCAATTTGTCGGCGTTCATGCCCAGGCACATCGAGCAACCGGCGTTGCGCCATTCGGCCCCGAAGTCCTCAAAAACCTGATCTAGGCCCTCTTGTTCAGCCTGGTAGCGCACCCGGGCCGAGCCGGCCACGACCAACATGCGCCGGCCAGGCGCGATCCGCCGGCCCCGGACCACCTGGGCCGCGGCCCTAAGGTCCTCGATCCGGCCGTTGGTGCATGAGCCGAGGAAAACGGTGTCGACCTGGACATCGCGCAGAGCCGTGCCCGGCGCCAAGCCCATATAGGCCAAGGCCGCCTCGATGGCCTGGCCAGTTTCGTCATCGGGCGCCTGGGCCGGGTCCGGCACCCGCCCGCTCAGCGGCGCGCCTTGGGCCGGATTGGTCCCCCAGGTCACAAACGGCCCCAGAGCGCTGGCGTCGAGGCTGACCTCGCGGTCGAAGCCGGCGCCAGGGTCTGTCCTCAAGGTTCGCCAGTAGTCAACCGCGGCCTGCCAGTCTGGCCCGGCCGGCGCGTGTGGGCGGCCTTCTAAGTAGTCGAAGGTGGTCTGGTCCGGCGCCACCAACCCGGCCCGGGCACCAGCCTCGATCGACATATTGCAGATCGTCATCCGGCCTTCCATCGACAGCTGCTCGATCGCCGGACCGCGGTACTCAATGACGTAACCTTGGCCGCCGCCGGTACCAATTAGGGCAATTACGGCCAAAATGATGTCTTTGGCCGTGGTGTCGGGGCCCAGTTGCCCGGTGACGTTGACGGCCATGGTCTTGAAAGGCGCCAAGGGCAGGGTTTGGGTCGCCAGGACGTGTTCAACCTCGCTAGTGCCGATGCCGAAGGCTAGGGCACCGAAGGCGCCGTGAGTTGAGGTGTGGGAATCGCCGCAAACCACTGTCATTCCAGGTTGAGTTAGTCCCAGTTGCGGTCCAACCACGTGGACAATGCCCTGGTCAGGGTCGCCTAGGGAATGTAGGCGGAGGCCAAACTGCTTGGCGTTGGCCCTGAGCGTGTCGATTTGGAGCTTGGACACTGCATCGGCAATAGGCCGGTCGATGTCTTGGGTTGGCGTGTTGTGATCCTCCGTCGCGATGGTCAGCTCCCGGCGGCGTATCTGGCGGCCGGTCAGCCGCAGGCCCTCAAAGGCCTGGGGTGAGGTGACCTCGTGGACCATATGCAGGTCAATGTAGAGCAGGTCAGGTTGGCCGTCCTGACCTGGTTTGACCACATGGGCCTGCCATATCTTCTGGGCCAACGTCTGGGCCATATGGCACCACTCCTTAGCTTTTTGGACCGTCACACTTCCAGGCTTGCGTCTCACAGTTTGGAATGTAGAGTATCAAGACATGGACAATGCTAGCGGAGTCGGTGTGCTCGACAAGGCCGCCCTGGTGCTCAACTCCTTGGAGTCAGGGCCGGCCACTTTGGCGCAATTGGTGACCTCAACCGGCTTGGCCCGGCCAACAGTGCACCGCCTGGCGGTGGCCATGGAATACCACCGCTTTGTCACCCGAGACCTTCAAGGCCGGTTCATTTTGGGCCCACGACTATCTGAGTTGGCGACTTCCGCCGGTGAAGACCACTTGTTATTGGCTGCCACTCCTGTGCTCGGCGCCTTGCGCGACCATTCAGGCGAATCGGCTCAGCTGTTCAGGCGGCAAGGCGACCAGCGCGTCTGCGTGGCCGCGGCCGAGCGTCCAATGGGTCTGCGTGATTCGATCCCAATTGGCGCGGTCTTGTCAATGAACGCCGGCTCGGCCGCGCAGGTGTTACTGGCCTGGGAGGATCCGGACAGGTTGCACCGCGGTCTGGTCGGGGCGAAATTCACGGCCACTATGTTGGCCTCAGTCCGCCGCCACGGCTGGGCCCAATCGGTTAGCGAACGCGAACCTGGGGCGGCGTCAGTATCAGCGCCAGTGCGCGGGCCAGGCGGCAAAGTGATTGCGGCGGTTTCGGTCTCTGGGCCGGTCGAACGGGTTTCACGCCAACCGGGCCGGCTACACGCCGCCGCTGTAGTGGCCGCAGCCAACCGACTGACCGATTCCTTGGCCCAGCACGAGCAGAGCTAGGCTGCCAGCGCTAGATCTTCTTCGTCATTGCGCCGGCGCCGTCGCCGGGCCGCTACCAGGATCCAACCCAGGAGCAAGCAGATCACAGCGGCCACCGCCAGGGACACGGCCGCGTTCACACCGGTGAATGGCAGCCAACCACCAGGCTGATAGCCGTCCGCGTGCCCGGTGGCTGGCGGCGAGTTGTCAGGCGTAGTTGGGGTCGGCTGGATTGGACTTGGTGGCGGCGGTTGCGGTCCGCCGGCCGGTCTCAGAGTCAGCAGGACGTCGAAGCCCAAGGTGACACTGTCAGCCGCGGCCGGGTTGCCGATGGTCTCGCTAGCCGGCATCTCCCATCCCAAGGTCAGGTCGATGCTTTGGCCGGCGGCCAAATCAACCTCGTGGACGGCGGCCTTCTGACTGGTGGCCGAACCAGTCGTAACGACCGCTTCGGTGGAGTTTCTCAGGGCTGAGAACTGGGCTCGGCTGACCGGCCCGCCGTCGACATACCAGAAGATGTTCGAGCCATCTTCGAAGTCGTGACGGGGGGCACCAGAGGCGGTGTTGATTTCCGGGTCCAGCACCGCCACTTCAAGCACTCCATCGGCCGTGCCGGTGTTTTTGATGGTCGAAGTTCGGTAGACGTGGTCGCCCGGCGCGGCCGTCATGTCGAATAAGAAGGAGTCTTGAGCCGTGACGATCTCGTGTTCGGTGCCATCAAGGTCCATATAGACGTGGCCTGAGCTCCAGCTGGCTTCGATCTTGCCCACGCCGGTGGATTGAGGCTTGGCCCCGCCACCGAGCTCGTCGGCAAAGGCCGCGGCTGAAAGCAAACCCAATAGGGCGGCGGCAGCGAAGGCAAGGGCGATGGCGCCGGTGCCCAGTCTTGACCTGAGCTTGGTCATTGCCCTTTCCTTCCTGTAGCCGGGGATTTGGTGGTTAGCACCGCTAGTTGGTCGGTTGTTCTTAGCCTCGCCAAGTCACCGATCCAAACGAGGCTGGCTGAGCCGCGTTTGGGGCCGGCGCTTGGGGGTGCGCCGGTCTTGGGCCATCCTGTGGGGGGGTTGCCCGGCCAGCGGACGGCCCTGAGACAACAGGGGCCGCCGCCGGCCGGTCAGCCGCCACTGCCGGGGGGATGCGGCTAGGAACCCCGGCGGACGGCTGGTTTTGCACCAACGGCGGGCTGTGATTGACAGCCGCCGATGGCGTGGTCTGGTTGTTGTCAGGCCAAGCCGGCGGCGCCGCTTGGGCGCTGGCCTGGACGTTGGCCTGAGGTTTGGCCTCGGCATTGGCTGCCGGGGCCGGCTCGCTGGGGTGGGTGCGCCGTTTGAGCGGTCCGCTGCCCCAGAAGAAGTAAGCCGCGACCAGCAGGCCCACACCGGTCAAAGCGATGGCCATATGCCTGGTCAGCCAGTTTGTGACCCAGCCCAAGTAGGGGATGGTGTACATCAACTTGCCCCTGATTTGGGTGGCCGCGATTGGGTCGTCGACGGCCGAGTTGGCGTCACCTTGGGTGACGAAACTAACCTCGTTGTTCTCGGGGCTGATGGCCTTGCCAATCACCCGGTGGGTCACCAGAGTGGGGTCTTGCGGGTTGGGCATGAAGGTGACGACATCGCCAATCATGATCTCCTGGTCGGGGTACTTGACCCCCTCGACCACAATCATGTCGCCCGGGCTGATTGTCGGCTCCATAGAGCCGGTCAGCACTGTCAGGGCGGCGCCGTCGTTGACCTTGGGCACAACCACTACTGCCACAGCCAAAGCGACCAGCAGCAAAACCACTACGGTTCCAAAGACGGAAAGGAATCCGCCCAGGAAGCCCCGGGGCTTGCGTTTGTTGGTCCTTTTCATGGTCGAGAACTCCTAGCCAGTTGTTTATGTGGGTTGGTCTTGTATTTGGGCCGGGGACCCGGCGGCCGGCACCCGTCTGTGCCTGCCGCCGGGCCGAATGCCCAATTGCATCCCGGCTGTTTGCTTATTGGCTTACGCCAAGCGATCAGGTCGCTGAGACCCAAGCACCGGCTTCGCCGTCGCCACGGACCTGCTCCAGCTTGAAGATGACGTTCTCAAGCAGTTGCTCGGCGTTCATGTAGCCCACGGAATCCACATCGAAGGTGGCGATGACCACAACGGTGGCGTTGGCCACGCCGCCGGTCACACCGGTGGCCGGCTTGGCCAGGGTGGAGGCAGTGTGGGCCACGTTGGCAGCGTCAGTGAAGTAACCCAGAGAGGTCGAGCCGGTTGGCGCGAGATCATCCAGGGGCACCACTACAACGCCGTCCACCAGCACCATGTACTCAAGGGTCAAGTCATCCCAGGTGGTCGAGGGGGGCGGACCCACGGGATCCGGAATCTCGAAGGAGAGCTCGGCCACTAGGTTGTCGCCCTGAATGGTGACAGTGGTGTCAAAAGTAGCTGCCAGCTGGTCACCAGGCGAAACTAGGAAATCGCCAATGGAGATGGCTTCGCCGGCATAGAGGGGATCCGGGTCGTCGTCAACGACGATTACCGGGCTATCAAACTCGCGGTCAGGCGAGACGTCATACCAGGAGGCGGGATCGGCCGTTAGCCCCAGCTGGCCGGCGGTGATGGTACCACCAGCAACCTGCTCTTGGGCGCTCCAAAGGGCAAAGGTCGAACCAGCCAGCAGAATTGCGGCTGCCGCCACGCCGGCAACAATACCCTTGCGCTTGCGGCGCTGGGTTTGCATTTGGTCGTGTGATTCGTTCATTTCAAATTTGTCTTTCTGTGCGGGTTCTGCCCTTGGGCTTTCCTTGGGCCGTATTAGGAGGGTGCGGCCAGGCCGCTTCCCGTCTCAGTGTCCGGCCGGCCAGTGGTTCACATTGGTCACGGCGGACACAAAGCGATGTTGTTGGTTTCAGGTGCATCACCCGCGCTGCTAAGCGGCAGCTGCGGTCAGAGCATCTGAAATGTCCATCACCTGGTCCAACTTGGCCTGCCATTGATTCATTCCCCTTAATGGCGGCCCAAATAGGCGTTTTTCCTCAGAGCGATATCGAGACCGCCACCCCGCGCGCGTAGCCGTGTGACCTGCGTTGTTGCCGGCAATCTGAAAACTACGCTAATAGCGAATTTCCACGAAATAGTGAAAACACTCACCGGGTTTTGAGGTCACAGACTGGTCTTAGAAAACACGGCGACAGCCGTACAAATCGTTATCAAAGGCAATGCCGCCCCGGGCCTATTCCATAAACAATCCAGCAAGACTCGCTGGCGGCTCAGGGAAGCTCGGCCGGCCAGGTCAGTTGCGGCGTAATCGTAACGGCCAATTCCGGCTCACTAGCCGGGTCTGGCTGCACAATCGCATCCCAGTCGTCGGAATCAGTGACCTGGTTCGAAGCTGGGCCTAGGCCTGTGGCCGTGGCAGTGGTGTCATAGGGTTCGCCGGTGGCCGGATCAAACTCCAACACCAAACAGAACCATTGGGCATCAGTTTTGTAGGCACCGTATGTCGGTTCAATTGCCGACACCGCTGCCTCAACCAGTGTGCCGGTCTCGATTCCCGAGGCCGAGCAGCTCAGTTCATCCTCGACCGAGTAGACCTTGATTAGCGACCCGGCAAAGACTGTGCCCGCCCCGGGCGTGGCAACCTCAATAGTGTAGTCCAGCCCCAGGTGCCCTTGGGTCGAGGCTTCGACCTCCAGCTGCAAATAGAGCTCACCTTGGGAGGCTAGATCTTGGGCCTCGCTTGGACCCAATTTGAGTTCGATGGCGGATTCGCCAGTGCCAAGAGCCGTTTCGACCCCGTCCAGGCGAGCGTCGAGTCCAATGTGACCATAACCCACACTGGGCATGTTGATAGGGCTGGAATCTGACCATAAAGCCAGCGTGCCGCCGGTGGCCAGACCGGCCACAACCATCAGGCCTACGCACCAGGTCACTAGCCAGGTGACGCGAGAGCCAATTAAGCGTCTAACCACTAGACTCACCCCTCACCTGATCAACAGTCAAAACGATGCCTCCCAATGGGTGGCTGGCGTTGACGTTTGTATGACCGCTAGAGGCCAGGTCAGGGCTTGTTAGCGGGTCGAAAGTGATTTGCAGCACCAGCACAAAGTTCAAGGTGCCGGCTGGTACCGGACCAGCAGTCAGTTCGCTACCGACCGAGGCGGTGCCGCTGTCCGGCGCCACTTGGTTGCCTAAGGCATCTTCGACAGTCCAGGTCGCGCTCCAGCCTGGGCGCATGGCCCAACTAGGCCCGGTGGCTAAGTCCATCGACATGCTCAAGTTGTCGCCTTCACCTACTACGGTGAAGCCCTGGCGCAATTCGATAATGCAGCCAGGCGTGAACTTGAACGCCGCAAGAGAGGAAGTGGTGCTGCCACTTTGGATCTCGGTGGTGGCCTCATAGTCGTTCAGCTGCGTCCAGGAAAAAGTATTGTTTGTCCAGGAGACATCAAGTGAACCTGAGCGAATCACACCACCGGCGCCGGCGTCCTGCGCCGACCACAGGGCATAGGCCACTAGGCCGCCCACCACTACCGATAGCAGGGACATCAGTGCAATCCAACGCCGCTGGCGCGGACTGATTCGCCGTTGCTTGGCTTCTACCGTGCCCAGTTTCCCAGGCACAGCGCTACCGCCCATTGCCCCGTTGGGCCTGGGCTTGCCGGCAGCAAGTATGTCCTGTGTCAACTTCATCGGTCCCTTCGGCTAGCTCAAAATTGCTAACCACAACGTGAAACGGCCAGGCTCAAGGTGGTATTCCTAGAGGCCAGGCAGCCTCAGCCAATTAGGCCGAGGGCAGAACTAGGGCCGCTTGGCGCTGTGACCGTAAAGCACCAAGGCGGCCGCCGTGGCCAGATTCAGCGATTCGGAATCGCCTGGCATTTCGATCCGGACCGTCAGATCGCATTGAGCCAGCATCGCGGCAGTCAAGCCGTGGGCCTCGTTGCCGAAGAGCCAGGCCGTGGGCCGCTGAAGCAGAGAATCGTCCAGCTGGCCAAGGCCAAGGCGACCCCGCGGATCGGCTGCCAAAACTTGGCAATTGCGCTGCCGCAGCTCGGCTAGCACCCAGGCGGCATCGCCCACGGCCGCACCAGCCAGCACCGGCACTCGAAACAGCGAGCCAGCGCTCGACCGCACCACTTTGGGCGAGCTCGGATCGACCGAGCCGGCGGTAAGACCACCAGGTCAACCGCTATGGCGTTGGCCACCCGGATAACCGTGCCAGCGTTGCCTGGGTCGGCAATCTGGTCGAACACCGCCACCAGGGCGGCGCTTGAAGGCCAACTGGCGCTCCGCCATCGGGCCAGCGCCACCATGCCCTGGCCGGCCCGGGAAATCTTCTCGACATAAGGCCCAGAGGCCATATGGACGTAACCGCCACCGGCTTCAACCAGGCGAACCACTTCGGCGTGACGCTGGGCGCAGGCCTCAGTGGTGTAAAGATCGGTTACCAGACCCTCCTTGGCCGCCTCGCGGCTGGGGTTTGGGCCTTCGACCAGAACCAGTCCGCGCTGGCGGCGCACACTGGCGCGGCCAAGCGCCCGGACTTGTTTGATCCGGTCAGAATTGAGGTTGTCCAGCAAACTTATGACCTGGCGCCGGGTACCGGGCGGAGCCATGGGCGTCTTGCCCGGCCCGCCTCATGGCCGGGCGCCAGGCCAAACCCTAAGACAGGCTGGTTGGGCCCTGACTGGCGGCACGGTTGCAAACTACTCCCCTACACGGCCGCCGGGGCGTTGACATCCCTCGGTAGCGCGCCGCGGGCGGTTTCCACCAGGCTGGCGAAGGTGGCCGGGTCGTTGACGGCCAATTCGGCCAACATGCGCCGGTCAACTTCGATCCCTGCCAGGTGCAAACCCTGTACGAAGCGGTTGTAAGTCAGGCCGTTGGCCCGAGCCGCAGCGTTGATGCGCTGGATCCACAGGCGCCTAAAATCGCCTTTGCGCGCCTTGCGGTCGCGATAGGCATAGTTACCTGAGTGAAGCAACTGCTCCTTAGCCTTGGTGTAAAGCCTGGAGCGTTGGCCCCGATAGCCGCTGGCCCGCTCCAAGGTGGTGCGGCGCTTTTTGTGAGCGTTGACGGCTCGTTTCACCCTTGCCATTGTCCTGCTCCTCTTCTAGCGGCCCAGCAGACGCTTGACGGTTTTTTGGTCGGCCTTGGCCAGCAGTTTGTCCTGGCTGAGCCGGCGTGTGCGACGTGAGGACTTCGATTCGAAGTTGTGCCGCATACCCGGCTGTTCATGCTGAATTTTGCCCTTGCCGGTGACCCGGAAGCGCTTTTTCGAACCCGAATGGGTTTTCTGCTTTGGCATGGCCTCATACCTTCTCTTTGGTTGTAGTTGGTGCAGTGGTCTGCTTTGGAGCGCTGGGCCGCGCCCCAGGCTTGGCCGTGACGGCTGCCCGGGCTTTGGGTACAGCTTTGGCGCCCTCAGCAGTTGCTGTCGGGGTGGTCTTGGCGGCTGCCGGCTTTGGCTTGGCCGCCGGAACTGACGGTTTGGCGCCCCCGGTTCGGGCTTTGGCCACCGGGGCGGCCGGTTTGGGCGCCGGAGGCCTGGCCGATGTCGCCGTGGGCCTTGGCGCCGCCGGCTTTGCTGCCGGAGCGGCCGGTTTGGGAGGAGCGGCCGCTGGCTTGGCGGTATTAGGGGCAGCAGCGTCTTCAGGGGCAACTGTGTCTTTGGGTGTGACGGCTTCTAGTGGGGTGGCTTCTGAAGCTGCTGGGGCCGCAGCCTCCGGCACTGCCATGGTCTCCGGCACCGCCATTGATTCCGGCGCTGCAACGGTTTCCGGCACACCTTCGGCCAACGCAGGTGCCTCGGTGACCGGCTCATCGAGGTCCTCAAGGCTGTCCGGCTCGATCAGGTCCTCAATCGCAATAGCCCGGACCGCGGCCGCATTGCCGCGTCCTTCCGCCCGGTTCCGCCGCCGGGTCGGAACCCTGGGAGCCTTCTTTTTCAGTGGTGCCAAAACCATCACCATATTGCGGCCGTCCTGCCTGGGCACTGATTCGACTGTGCCTAGTTCGACCACATCCTCGGCCAGCTTGCGCAACAGCTTCATGCCCATTTCTGGCCGGGACTGTTCGCGTCCCCGGAACATGATCATGACTTTGACCTTGTCCCCCTGGCCCAGGAACCGCTCGACGTGTCCCCGCTTGGTGCCGTAGTCGTGCGGGTCGATTTTCAGCCGGAAACGAATCTCTTTAAGCTGGGTGCCACCCTGGTTGCGCCGGGCATCGCGAGCTTTTTGGGCCGATTCGTACTTGTACTTCCCGTAGTCCATCAACTTGGCGACCGGGGGACGGGCGTCTGGCGCCACCTCCACCAGGTCGAGTTCTGCATCGGCCGCAAGGCGCAGAGCCTTCTCTAGCCGCACTATGCCCACCTGTTCACCGGCGGGTCCAACCAGGCGCACCTCGGGCACGCGTATCCGGTCGTTGATGCGAGGTTCGGTGATGGCCTTCCTCCTATGCGCTTTGGTTCTTTTGGCGCGCACGGATCATTAGCCTTGACCCAGCCCCTGGGTTTGGGTCCCCGGGACTCGGGTGGGAGCTGAACTCCGCTTACGCCCCGCCCTTTTCAGGGCAGTCGGTCGGGGGCCAGTGTAGCAGTCGCCGCCCGCCGCCAAATCAGGTAACCTGCAACGCCCGCCACCAGGCCAATAGCGGCACTGGCCAGGTAGCCTGCCCTGGCCCCTTGGTGGTCGAGGACCAAGCCAACTAGGGGTGCGCTGACCGAGGCCCCAACCGTCATGGCTGTACCGGACCAGCCGAACACCTCGGTCCGGCGTTCCTCCGGCACCAAATCGGTTAGCGCCTCGTTGATCGAGGTCAAGGCCGGGGCACAAGCCACGCCGGCCAAAGCCAGCCAGGCCGCCAAGGCGACCGGACCACCGGCCAAAGCGGCTGGAGCCGTCAAGATGCTCATCAGCGCCACCATTAGAAGTGGGTTGGTCCGCTTTCCCAAAGCACCATAGATGAGTCCGCCGCAAATCGAACCGACCGACCAAATCGCCGCCACCAGCCCCAACAGCCCGGGCCGGTGCCATTCGTTCAAAGAGCGCACTAGGGTCAGGTCAACGCCTTGAAACAGGACTGCGGCCACGGCCGAGGCGCCCAAAACTGTCAACAAGGCGCTGGTCAGCCGCAATGGCTTGGTGCCCTGACCGGCATCGGTCTTGGTGCCCTGACCGGCACAGGCATTGGGGTCCTGGCTGGCTCCAGGTCCTAAAGTCGTCACGGTCCGGGTCGGTGGGTCAAACAGAATCAAAGCCAAACCGGTGCCCACGGTGATAACACCAAGTCCCACCAAGGTGGGCCTCGAACCAACCCAGGTCACCATGGCCGCGCCCAATAGCGGTCCCACCACGAAAGCTAGCTCAGTAAAGACGGCGTCAAGCGACAACCCGGCCTGGCGCAGACGCTTCGGTGCCATCACCGTAATGGCCTGACGGACCAGGGAGAAACCCGGCACCATGTAGCAGCCCTGGATCAAGGCCGCGACTAGCAACCACCAATAGGGCAGGAAAGGCATGGCGATCCAGCAGGCCGCCTCGATGATGGTCGAGGGGATCAAGGTGCGGCGCACGCCCTTTTTGTCCACCAGCCGTCCACGCCAGGGTGAACCGATGCCCCAGCCAACAGCTGCGGCGGTGGCGGCCAGGCCGGCGTAGAAGTAGTTCATGCCCATGGTGTTGACCACGTGCAAGGTGAAAACCAGGCCACCGGCGGCATGAGGTAGGCGCACAACCAGTCCAATGCCAAACAGCGTCGGCAAACGGCGCTGCTTGAACAGATCCTGATAGGTGGCAAAGGGCACGAGCCCCAACGTTAGTCGCCAGTTTGAGTCGCCGCCCCGGACCCCCGGTCGGTGTTCCACCCAGGCGCGCCGGCCGCCGGTCCCATCAAGCCCAAGACCTTGGCCAGGGGCGCCAACTAGCCGATAGTCAGGTCGCCCAGGCCCTAGCCCTTGGCTACGTCAAGGGCCTGTGCCAAGGTGAAGGCTCCGGCGAAAAGGGCCTTGCCAATGATCGCGCCTTCAAGTCCCTGGTTGACCAATTGGCGCAGGGCCTTGATGTCATCGAGGGTCGAGACGCCACCAGAGGCCACGACTTGAGCTTCGGTTTTGTCGCACACCTGGCTCAACAGTTCGAGGTTTGGTCCTTGCATGGTGCCATCTCTGGTGACATCGGTGACAACAAAGCGAGGGCAGCCGTCTTGGTTCAGCCGCTCGAGGGTTTGCCACAAGTCGCCGCCCTCTTTGGTCCAGCCCCGGGCGGCCAGTCGCTGGCCGCGCACGTCTAGGCCCACGGCGATACGGTCGCCGTGCTTCGAAATGGCGGCTGCGGTCCAATCCGGATCCTCCAGCACTGCCGTGCCTAAGTTGACCCGTTTGGCCCCGGTTTTCAGGGCCGCATGGAGGCTGGCATCATTCCTAATGCCACCGGACAATTCGACCCTGACGTCGAGGGCAGCGATGACACCTTCCATCAAACTGGCATTGGAACCGCGGCCAAAGGCGGCATCTAGGTCGACCAAATGGACCCAATCAGCCCCGCCGCGCTGCCAGTCAAGGGCGGCCGCCAAGGGGTCTCCATAATAGGTCTCCGACCCGGCCTGGCCCTGCACCAAACGGACGGCTTGGCCCTGCGTCACATCGACGGCAGGCAGAAGCTCAAGTTCGGGAAGGTTCACCCCATTGTTCTACCACACCGCCAAACCCCCGGCTAACCGGCCTGGTGTTTGGCCAGGTTAGAAGCCTGTGAACCGGCGGATAGACGGTTCGGTGGCCGTTCCCTAGCGCTCAGTTAGGTGAGCCTTGACAAAGTTGGCCAGTAGCAAATGCTGGGTGCCATCGACGGCCGATTCGTGAGCCGCCGCAATCAGGGGTTCGACCTCGTCGGGGCGGAAATAGCCCGAATGCTGGTAGATGTGAATGCGTTCAGCCAGGTCGAAAGCGTTGATTTCAGGGTGGTATTGGGAGGCATAGACATTTCGTCCAACTCTGAAAAGCTGAATTGGGCAGTACTGACCAGTCGCCAAGACGGTGGCGCCTGGCGGTGGACCGTTGGCCGCCTCCTTGTGGCCAACAAAGGCCCAAAACTGGCGCGGCGATCCGGCCAGCAACGGTTCGGCTACGCCAGCGTCAGTCAGGCTGACCAAGGCCGCGCCGACCGGTTCACCGTGTTCGCGGTCAACCTGCCCGCCAAGGTGGCTGGCCAGCATGCCAATGCCGTAGCACATGCCCAGGAGCGGGAAATCCTGGTCAATCACCTGGTCTAACACTCGGCCAAGGTCGGCTTCGACTCGCTGTTGAAGTTCAGTTTTGATCCGATCGCTGGCGCAAAAATCTGATCCGCCTAGCAGCACACCGGAGTACTGGACAAGGTCAACGTCTGCCAATGGCTCGGACTCCAAGCGGCGCCAGTCAAGCTGATTCGGCTCCAAGGCGCCCACACGCAACACCTGGTTGTATTCGCCGGCCGCCGCCGGGTCGTGCGCCCGGCTCGAAAGCAGCAAGAACGGCTTGTACTTGGTCATCGGTTTCCTAGGGTTGTTTCCTGATTGGCTAGCCACATATTGAACCGCGCCCAGGGCCGTTAGCCAAGTCCGTCAAGATCTATGGCCGCATTTGGCAGGTCGGTCCGGGACCATTGTTACGTTTCACAGACGCTGGCGAATCCCGACCTGCGGTTGTGTTCTGACGCACCTGGTCAGTGCGCCAATGGTTGGTCTCGCACCTGGTCAGTGCGCCATTGGGCTGCCTTGAGCCGGGGTGCAAATCCGATGTTTGGGTGGACCTCCTAGACTGGTGGTCCGTGGCCTCGCCGAACGATGACTTGAGCTGGGACCGACCGGCCGCCCGGCTGCCGGTTCGGCCTGAGCTGGCCGCTGCCCGGCCTTACGGTGCCCCCCAACCTCCGGTGGCGGTTCCGCTGAACGTCAACGAAAACCCCTATTCGCCGCCAACCCAGGTGGTCAGGGCCATTTCAAAGCAGATTGAGCAGGCCGCCACCCAACTCAACCGTTACCCGGACCGTGACTTCACCCAGCTGCGTCAAGCCCTGGCCGCCTATTTGGCCAAGGAGTCCCAGGCCACCGGCCTGGCTGCGGACAACATTTGGGCGGCCAACGGCTCGAATGAGGTCATGCTCCACATTTTCCAGGCTTTTGGAGGACCGGGTAGAACCGCCTTGTCATTCGACCCGACCTACTCGATGTATCCCGAATACGCCAGGAACACCTACACCGCCTGGGCCACCGGGGATAGACGGCCAGATTTTTCGATCGACCCAAGCGCCGGCATCGGCCAAATCAAGCAAACCGGCGCCTCCCTGGTGCTCCTGGCCAGCCCCAACAACCCAACCGGTACAGCCGTACCGCTATCGCTAGTTGACCAGATGTGCGCTGAAAGTGCTGGTCAGGCCCTAATCGTGGTGGATGAAGCTTATGCGGAATTCCGCCCGCCAGGTATGCCCTCGGCCTTGAGCCTGCTGGGGCGACACAACAATTTGGTGGTCACCCGCACAATGTCGAAGGCCTTTGCCTTAGCCGGCGCCAGATTGGGCTACGCCGCCGGAAGCGCCGAGCTGATTGGTTACCTTAGAACCGTCCGCCTGCCCTATCACCTTTCGACCCTGACGCAGGTGGCCGCCAGCGCCGCCTTGGCCCAGGCCGACCTAATGTTGGCCCGGGTAGCCGAACTGCGCCAAAGCCGCGACCAGTTGCGGGCAACACTGCTGGGCCTAGGCTTGGCCTGCCCTGACTCGGCCGCCAACTTCTTGCTCTTTGGCCACTTTGAGTCAGCCGATTTGGTTTGGCGTGACCTGCTGGACCAGGGTGTCTTAGTGCGTCAGGTTGGACCGCCCGGCTACCTTAGGGTGAGCGTTGGTTCACCGGACCAAAACCGGCGGTTTGTCCAGGCCCTGACCAAAGCCATAGACAAGATGCCGGGGGCATTGGCGCTGGAGCCACCCCAGGAAGGCGAAATCAGATCATGAAACGAACCGCCCAGCTGCAACGGACCACCTCGGAGTCCCAAATTGCCCTGGAGCTGGATCTGGACGGCACCGGCCAGTCCCACGTCCAAACAGGCGTGCCCTTCTTCGACCACATGCTGACAGCCTTATCCAAGCATTCGCATATCGACCTGGACGTCAAAGCCAAAGGCGACACGGAAGTTGACCCACATCACACCGTCGAAGACACCGCCATTGTGCTGGGACAGGCGCTGGACCAGGCCTTGGGCGACAAGGCCGGAATCAACCGCTTTGGCGACGCGACCGTGCCGCTGGACGAGGCGCTGGCCCAAGCCGTGGTCGACATTTCCGGCCGAGGTTATTTCGCCCACCACGGCCTGCCGGCCGCACTCAGCCACACCGTCATTGGCGGCCACTTCCCCACCGTCTTGGCCGGCCACGTCTTCCACTCCTTGGCCACTAACGCCAGACTCTGCCTGCACCTGCGGTTACTGTCCGGCTTGGACCCGCACCACATTGTCGAAGCCCAATTCAAGGCTTTGGCCCGGGCCCTCAGAACGGCCGTCGGCTTAGATCCCGGCTCCTCCTCCGTGCCCTCGACCAAGGGCCGGCTGTGAGTGACAAATGGGACCAGGCGCTGGAGGACCTGCTGGCCCGCCCCGGCGCTGATAGTGGCGCTGCGCCCGATGCCGGCCCCCAGGACGCTGAGGCGAGCCTCGGCAAAGGGGAGGCCGTCCGGGTAGGGGTCCTGGTTAGCCCGTTTGCCCAGCCAGAGGTC
>WQXJ01000036.1 GCA_009784895.1 Micrococcales bacterium
TCTGACTGCTGAGATCCAGGCCAAGCCCACCTAGACCACAATTGGTGGCGTGTCCGTCAGCCCGGGCGGGCACGCCATCGCCCCATGCCCACTTGACAAACCACACCACATATCAGGTTGAGGTTTGGCATAGTTGCCCGATGCCGGCCCGCCGGGCCGTCCCCACCTCCCGCGAAACTGAGGTGTGGCATAACAACTCTGCATCAGTCCAGCTTCTGGCCGGCTGGCGGCAAGCGATGGGCAACTCGCCGCGCTAGGCTGCCCATCACGGCTGTCCACCCCCGGGAAAGGACGCCATAGATCGTGGCTAGCAGGAATCTCGACTCCAGTTCTGAACAGGCGGACCGCCAGAGGCGCCGCCGCAGCTCTGATCTGCGCGAATGGATCAGATTGACAGGTACAGACCAGCACGGCAGGCCGTATTTCGACACGGAGCTGGCCGCAGGCTACGTACCAAGACCAGCCCCGGATCCGCTAAAGCTGCCGCGCCGTTTCTACCGAAGTTTCTGGACCGGAATTGGCATGACCATCGGGCCAATGATGTACGTCGTTTGGGTGGCGCTGGCACCCCTGCCCGCGGTCGGAACCGATTTCTCAGCCTGCGACGAGATGATCAACTACACGACCCAGTTAAATGCCTGGCCAGACGGCTTCCAGGATCAACTGCGTGAGGATCCGAACTATGTCGAGCAAGACCTAGTCTTGGTTGGTTCGAGCGTGGAACGCATTGGCGCCGCGGCGGTGTCCGCCAGCATCGTGGGACCGCCGCAGCGTCAGCGGGTGTTCCTCAGGGTAGATACCCACCCGGGTCCGCGCGACGCCATGGAGTTGAAAGTGTGTGATTCCTGGCGAATCGAGGGCTTCGGCACATTGACCCCCGCACAGGCGGACCAGGGCGGGGTCCGCAGGGCCGACAGGATCGTGGTTCACTTCGTCCCCGACCCTGCCTTTGCACCGGGCGGGCACCATGACGGTTAGGCCAAGAAAGCGGAGGAACCAGCGACTATCGCTGACGCTGTCCTCCCGCCTGTCTTGGCTAGCCCTGGGTGGCATTGCCGGCGTGATCCTAACCTTGGCTTGCAACGCGATTGTCGACCTGGTAGGGCCAGATCGCGACGGCCCAGACCGCCGTGACTGCGACATGACGCCTGATTACTTCACTCAGACTGACCCGCGGTCAGCGGCCGAGCTTGTGCAAGGCTCGACCAGCGAACGCGAGCTTCTCTTCCTCAATGACAGCCCGGCGCAGGTGGGACCGGTCGTGATCACGGCCGAATCCTCCGCCTTGGCGAATCCCGCGCTCGTTACGCTGACCGTGACGATGCCCGGTTGGGCGGCTCACCAGTCCCTGGGCCAATGCGAATCCTGGTCAATCGATGGATTCGGCACGCTCACCGCCACCCAGTTACCGCCCGCCGATGGCTGGATTATTGGGGTCCACTTCATTCCCCAAGGCAAAGATCCCTAAGCTGGCTGGCGCAACTTTGATGAGACCTTGATTGCCAGCACAAACGCGACCAGACCCCAAGCTGCCATGATGGCGTAGGGAGTCCAATTGGGCCAGATGCTGCCACCCACCTCAAGATCCATGCCGTAGAAGTTGCGCATGAATGTGATTTGCTCGGCTGGCACGGGTAGATCCTCCAGGCCAGGTCCGGCCAGGGCCTGGCGGGCGACCACAGCATTAGGCGCAAAGGGCATCAGGTTCATGCCGGTGATCATGCCCGTGCCCAAGACACCCGGCGGGATGTAGGCGCCGGCCAAGAAACCGGACAAAGTGCCAATAACCGTGGCGACGCCGCCGGCCGCGGCCTGCGTGCGCAAGCCAACCGATAACAGCAGGTAAATGGCGCTGTAGACCAAGGACCCTAGGGCGGTCAGGACTAGTAGAGTCAGCCAGCCGCCCGGCCCGGGGAGTCGAGCACCCAGCACCAGGCCGCCGGCCACGCCAACCACGGCTACCACCAGCACAATTGCCATGGTGTAGACCCAGGTCGCCAGGAGGTACCCACCCATCAGGCTGCGCTGACGCAATGGCGCCACCAAGAAATCAGTCATTCGTCCGCTGACGCGGTCGTCGACCAGCAGGTTGAGGCCAACCATCGGCCCGTTGATCGTGGCCACCGCGATCAAGGCGGCGCCGACCCACGAAGCGACAAAACCGGTGGCGGCCGAGCGTGTCATCCATTCGCCGCCGCCGTAATCGGCGGCGCCCTCCATCAGCGAATCCACGTTCATTTTGCCGAAAAAGGCTATGTACAAAACCAGCAGGATCAGGGGCCCAAACAGCGAAAAGAAGATGGCGGTGCGGTCGCGCGACCACACCCGCAAGCACCGCCCAGCAAAGGCAATCATGCTGACTCCTCCTCGCGCTGGGTCAGAGCCAGGAAGGCCGCGTCCATGGTGCCGTGCCTAAACTCGAAATCGGCCACCGCCTCGCCCAGCTCGGCCAGCAGCCGCCGCGCCTGGGTGCCCGAGCCGACATCGGCCTGCCAGGTCACCCCGGCCTGTTTGGGGTCCCACTGCCCCAGCGCTTGGCGAACGGCTTCGCTGGCGCCCTCAGCCGGCGTAATAGAAAGCTGCGAGGTGGCGAACTGGGCCCTGAGCTGGCCGGGGGTGCCGCTAGCCACGATCTTGCCGCGGTTTATCACTGCCACATGGTCGACGTTTTCGACCTCTTCGAGGTAATGCGTGGTGTGAAACACCGTCACGCCTTCACTGGCCCGCAAATCCTTGACGGTCTGCAGGACCTGTTCGCGGCTCTTGGGGTCGAGCCCGGCGGTCGGTTCGTCCAGGAACAGGATTGACGGGCCGTGAATCAGGGCTCGGGCGATATCCGTCCGCCGCCTTTGGCCCCCAGACAGCCGGCCGTAGCGTTGCCCCAGGAATTCGCCGATGCCGATCTGCCCGGCTAGTGCGTTGATGCGTTCAGTCGTCTTGTTGGCGCTAAGGCCGTAGACCGCTGCCCTGGTCGCCAGGTTTTCCCGCACCGTCAGCTTGTCATCAAGCACCGATTTTTGGAAGACCACACCAATTGACTGGCGAACCGAATGGTCAGCTTGGCCAAGGCGATGTCCGTCCACGTCGATTTCGCCTGAATCAAATGGCATCAAGGTCGTCAGGCAGTTGATGGTGGTGGATTTGCCGGCGCCATTTGGTCCCAAGAACGCAAACAGCTGCCCCTGGGCCACTTCGAGATCCACGTTGTCGACTGCCACGAGCTCGCCGTAGCGGCGCGTCAACGACCGCACTGAGATCATCACAGCCTCAACTTAACACCAACTTGTGCAAATAGCGGATAAGGATGGCCAGCCCGTCGTTGGTAGTGCAGGCTCACTCGGGGACAACTGCCGCATCAGCTGGGCCAAGACAGTCCAACCGTTGGCTGATATCGAGGCTTCAACCTAACACCAACTCCTGCACTGTCCGGACCAAGATGGCCAGCCGGGTGGTCGATGTGCGGGCTCACCTTAGGTCCCTCCAGTACCGGCTGGGCCAGGATTTCAAGCCGGTTGGCCGGCTCCTGTGGCCTAGCGCAATGCCAACTCCCGCATCAGCTGGGCCAAGATTTCCAGGCCGTTGGTCGACAGGGCTGATTCGGGATGGCCTTGCAGTGAGACAAAGCCTGTGCCCCTGAGCCCAATCACCTCGTCGGTGCCTTGGCGCCGCGCCACCTCGACTTCGAACCTCCGGCCGGCCGTGGGCGCGCCGCGCTCGTCATCGAAGACCCTGTTTGCGGGCAAACCGGCCACGGTCTGGACCACCCGGCCAGCGGTGGGCGCGCCGAGTTCACCATTGACGGCCTTGTTAGTGGGCAGACCGGCCGTTGCTTTGAGCCCGTCAAAAGACACGATCCAGGGCGAGGCCAAAGGCGCGGCCGCAGTGAAGGTGTTGTAGTAGCCCAGTGTGGCACTGTGGCCAAAGATCGAATCGGTCAACTGGATGCCCTGGTTGGGCCGGGCCAAGGCCCTCAGGTCCAACCCCAGACACCGGCACAAGATCTGGTGTGACAAACAAACGCACATGACCGGTTCCCCGGCGACCAGGCGGGCGGCAATTGCCGCCCTAAGGGCCGCGATGCGCGGCTCGTCTAGATCCGGGTCGCCCGGGCCAGGACCGGCCAGCAGAACATCATGCCAAAGCTCGGTCTCGCCGAGATGTGGGGTTTGACCAGTGCCTTCGCCGCGAGACTGAGCTTCGGCAGCGAGACCATTGTCGCGAGACTGAGCTTTGGCATCACTCGATACGGCGCAGTGAGTACCGTGAGGTCGAGCCTCGGCAGAATCGGGCTCAACCTCGGTCTCGCCGAGATGTGGGGTTTGACCAGTGCCTTCGCCGCGAGACTGAGCTTTGGCAGCGAGACCATTGTCGCGAGACTGAGCTTTGGCATCACTCGATCCGGCGCCGTGGGTACCGTGAGGTCGAGCCTCGGCAGAATCGGACTCAACCTCGGTCTCGCCACAATTGCTAAGCGCCGCCAGTTGCGCCCACCCAACCACCTCGACCTTTGCCCCAAGGCGACGCAGCTGATGGGCCAGCATTTGCGAGAAGCCGTCCTCGGCATCGGCCACACGGACCCTGAGTCCCGCCAAACCCTGCGGCTCCCCCGCAAACTGCCGGAACCAGAAGGGCGATAAGCGTTCGTTGCGGTATCGCAAGGTTTGGGCGACCTTTGGGTCCCCTGCCACCGCGGCGGCACGAGCTCCGAGTTTGGCTTGGGCGGCCTTAGAGCCGACCTGGGTTGCCTCCGGACCGGCCTGGGTCGTGACTAGTCCGCCTTGGCCGGAATTGGGACCAGTCGATCCGGAATCCAATTTGCCCGGACGCCTGGCTCCGATGGCCGTCAGCAGGCCTGCGGCCTTGGTGGCGGTCTCGGCCACTTCACTGGTCGGGTCAGAGTGGCGGACCAAGGTAGCACCGACCGGGACCCTGACCTGACCGGCCGGATCGACATAGGCGGTGCGAATCAAAATGGGCGCGTCCATGTCATAACCGCTGGTAGTGGGCTCGAACAGGGCTGCCACACCGGCGTAATAGCCACGTCCGCGGGCCTCGCGCCGCTTGATCACGCGGCAGGCATTGGCCATGGGCGCACCGGTGACGGTGGGGGCAAACATGGTTTGGCGCAGGACTTCGCGCGGGTCCAGGTCGCTGCGACCCTCCAGCAGATACTCCGTGTGGGTGACGTGGCTCATGGGCTTGAGGAACGGGCCAACCACGCGGCCGCCACCTGGGCAAACCGTGGCCATCAGCTTCAGCTCCTCGTCTACGACCATGAAAAGCTCGTCGACCTCTTTGGCGTCTGTCAGGAAGGTCAGCATGCCGGCGACATCTGGCCCGGCCGGCGGGTGGCGGTAGGTGCCGCTGATCGGGTTCATCGTGACCACGCCGTCTTTGAGGCTGACATGACGTTCGGGGCTGGCGCCGGCCAAGGCGACGTCACCCAGATGCGCTGCAAAGGTCCAATAGGCGCCACGTTCACCAGTCAGCAGCGCAGCCAGGTAGGCCGCCACGACTTGGCGCTGCGGCGCCTGAACCCGGCCGGTGTAGGCACGGTGCAGAACAAAATTGGCTCCCTCGCCGCGGCCAATCTCGTGGTCGATGACGCCCTGAACTTGGGTGGCGTAATCTTCATCGCCGATGTCGAAAGCCCCGGATTCGAGGACGGGCGCCTTGGCTGGCAACAGGGCTAGGGCTTGGCCAAGGTCAACCGATTCTTGTTCGCTGACTTGCAGCGTTCTGAGCTGAGCGCCGTCGTCAAAGACCTCGAATCCGCGTTCGGCCAGCTGCCTAAACGGCACCAAGGCCAGGATGGGCCGGCCGTCTAGGGCGATATCTGCCGTAGTGGCCACGTCGATGACACGTCCGGTCATGACCTCGAGCTGATCCCCGCGCCAGATGGCGGCGAAGGGCTCGTCGCTGGACAATAGCCGTTCTAGCAGGGTTGTCATTTCGTCCTCTATCGGTGGGCCCGGACCAGGCCACGCCGCGTCGCCTGGTGCGCAGGCGCATGCGGATGCGTCGATTGCCTGCCTATTTGGCCGGCCACCAACGCGTATCGATCACGCCGTCAAGCATCCAGCACCAAAGCCCAAAACACAACCGACGCCGAGGCCATGGCTCGGCTTGACGCCCTCGACCCTGACACGGCCACCGTGAGGGATCGCTCGGCCACGGCCGGCATCCGAGCAGCCCGGCAAATGCACCAGGCCGCACAAGACCTGGTAGACCAAGCGGTGCGGGAAGCTCGACTCCAGGGCGTGACCTGGGTCGAAATTGGCCTGGCACTTGGCATGACCCCCCAGGGCGCGCGCCAGCGCTACAACTAATGCCAAGGCAGGAATAACTAGGCGTCTAGCTGTTTCGACAAAACAGTTACCAGGTCGCCGCGGGCGCCGTCTTCGAGATCGATGCGGCCCAGGGCCAGCCAACGCGCCAGTTCGCCCAGCTCAACGGCCAAGGCTGAGGCGACCTCACCGGCATTGGCCCCAGGCTCGAGGAAGGCGCCCTTGACCTCTAAGGCGCCTCCTGGCCGGTTGGCCTTGACGTCAACCCGGGCGACCAAGCGGTCGCCCAGCAGGAAGGGCATGACGTAGTAGCCGAATTGCCGTTTAGCCTTCGGCAGATAGAACTCGAGGCGAAAGTGCATGTCAAAGAGCCAGGCGAGACGCGCGCGGTCGAACAGCAGTGGATCAAAGGGAGTCAGCAAGGCGCAGGCATTGAGGCTGCGAGGTACCCGTGCGCCGGCCGGGACATATGCGGCCACATTTGGTCCGGTGATCGTGACCGGCTCCAAGCTGCCCTGGTCAACCAGCCTTCCAATCGCCGCGGCGCTTGCGGCACGCGGCAACCTGAAATAGTCGCGCAAGGTGGCCGCCGTGGCCACGCCCAGGGCGCGGGCGGCAATCTCGGTCAGAGCGGTGATTTGGTCGAAGTGGTTGTCCCGCGCGCATGCCGCGGGCTGGGCCTGATGCGCCGGCCTGGGTGGCGACTGATGCGTCAGCTCAAGCTGCGCCAGGCGCGCCGATTCGCGGCTCATCTGACGTACCGGTTTGGGTCCCGCCCGGCGCGCCGGTTCGGGTCCGGCATGATGCGCCGGTTCAGGTCCCGCCAGTCGCACCGCCTCGGGTGGCAATAGCCCGGCAGGGGCAGGCACCACCCGGCTGGCCAAGTCATAGCGGCGCTCGAAGCTGGCCGTCCGGCCGGCGCTGGCCAGCCGGCCCACAAAGAAGAGCCACTCCAGCGCATCCTTGGCCTGTGACCAGTTCCAACCCCACTTGTCCTTGGCGGGAGGTGGAGACAGGTGGGCTAGCTCGGCCTGAACCTGCCGCCCGGTCAAGGGGCCCTGGGCTGCGACATGGTCATAGACAACCTCGACGAAGTTGGGGTTTTCAGCCACCACCTGCTGCATCCGGCCCCAGGAAAACTGTTCGGGCTGGTCACGGCGCCACTGAAGGAGGTGATAAACCTCCGGGCGGACCAGCGAGGCCTCATGGGCCCAGGTCTCAACCAACCGGCGAGGCGGCTTGAACATGGCTTGGTCCACCAACCCGTTGTCAAACGGACCCAGACGCGAAAAGAAAGGCACGAAATGCGAGCGCGCCAGCACGTTGACCGAATCAATTTGGATCACGCCTAGACGGTCAGCCACCGCGGTAATATGCCGCGCCGTCACGGCGCGCGGCCGTGGGCGGTCGAACCCTTGCGCCTTCAGGGCCAAGCACCTGGCTCTGGCCAACGAGATTTCTCGAACCGGAGCGCCAGCTTCGGCTCCGCCAGTCATGGCCATAACCCCCTTGGCTTCGCTGCCGGTCGGATTCGACTTATCCTAGTGATCCCGACTGGCTCGATAGGCTGGACCGGTGCCGCCGGACGTCACCCAGATCAAGGCCTTACCCAAGGTCGTGCTACACGACCACCTCGACGGCGGTTTGAGACCCCAGACCATCATTGAGCTGGCTGAGTCGGCTGGCCACCGGCTACCGGCCACCGACCCGGAGGCCTTGGGCCGGTGGTTCTGTGACCAGGCAAATTCTGGCTCGCTGCCCGTCTATCTGACCACCTTTGACCAGACTTTGGCCGTGATGCAAACTGCGGACAACCTGGCCCGCGTGGCCCGCGAGGCGGTGATCGACCTAGCCAACGACGGCGTGGTCCACGCCGAACTCCGTTTCGCCCCCGAGCAGCACACCCGTGGCGGACTCGGAATGAGCCAAGCGGTCAGCGCCGTGTTGGCAGGCCTAAGTGAAGGCGCTCAGGAAGCGACGACCGCTGGCCAACCGATCACTACCGGCCTGATCCTGTGCGCCATGCGCCAGGCCAACAACGCCCCTGCCGTCGCCGAATTGGCGCTGGCCAAGCGCCAGACCGGCGTAGTCGGCTTCGACCTGGCTGGCCCGGAAGCTGGTTTCAGGCCAAGCCTGTTTGTGGACACGCTACGGCGGCTGCGCCTGGCCAGTTTCCCGGTCACCCTGCATGCCGGTGAGGCCGATGCCGCCGCTTCAGTTGCAGAGGCAATCCACCTTGGTGGGGCCATCAGGGTGGGCCATGGCGTCCGGCTGATTGACGACATCGGCGACCCGCTTGACCCGACCGCAGCCCAACTTGGCCCCCTGGCGCACTGGGTCCGGGACCAGGCCATCGCCCTCGAAATGTGCCCCACATCGAATCTCCAGACCGGCGCCGCCAAGTCATACGCCGCTCACCCCATCACGGCACTGCACCGCCTTGGTTTCACGGTCACGATCAATTGCGACAACCGCCTAGTGTCTGGCACCTCCATGTCCGCCGAAATGTCTCACCTGGTCGAACAAGCCGGTTGGGAGCTGCCGGACCTAGCTCAGGCCACACTCAACGCGGCCAGCGCCGCGTTTTTGCACCACGACGCCCGGCAGGACCTAATTGACAACCTGATTGTGCCGCGCCTGACCGTCCTGCCCTAGCGGCACCTGACCATCCTGCCCTAGTGGCACCGGCTCGATTTTCGCCTGGCCGCAGCCCGCCTGAACCGGATCATGCGCAACGCCCAAGTGGCGGCGATAATGGCTAGGAACGCTTTAGCGGTTAGGAAGGCGCGGTGCATACGACCGACCCATCCAACACCCCAGGCTAACGAGGCTTAGGAAGACACGGTGAACGGGACCGAACAAACCAGCGCCGCCCAAACAAACGGCCACAGCCAAACCAGCGCCGCCCAGACAAGCGGCGACAGCCAAATCAGCGCCGCCCAGGTAGTCGACAAGGGCCAGCAGCTTTGGGAGCTGCTGCGCGGAACCGCCGCCCAAGCTTTGGTAAAGGCCTACGCACCCTACTCCGACTACCCGGTCGGGGCGGCCGCCCTGGTCGATGACGGCCGGGTGGTCAGCGGCGCCAATGTTGAGAATGCCTCTTTTGGCTTGACCCTATGCGCCGAATGCTCGTTGATCAGCGCCCTAACAATGAGCGGAGGCGGACGCCTGGTGGCGTTCTGCTGTCTGGACAAGTTTGGCGGCGTCATAATGCCCTGCGGTCGGTGCCGGCAGTTGCTTTGGGAACATGGCGGCGCCGAGTTACTGATTCTGACTCCAAATGGAGAACGAACCATGACCGCGGTCCTGCCTCAGGCCTGGGGGTTGGGCCAAGAGGCTGATGAGGCAGAAACCGACCCGGTGGCAGCTCTGCAGCCTGGCGACGAGCCAGCCAGGGGGCGGCCCCGGCCGGTCGCGTCCCAACAAGCCGGCCCACGGCACCGGTCGCCCACGGCACGGACCTGAATCGCCAGCAGAATGACGGTTGAACCCTTCAGCGCGGTCGAGGTGATCGCGGCCAAACGCGACCAAAGACGCCTGACCAAGGCTCAAATCGACTGGGTGATTGACGCCTACGTCCGCGGCGTGGTGGCTGAGGAACAAATGAGCGCCCTGGCCATGGCCATTTGCTTAAACGGTTTGGACACCGGCGAATTGGCTTGCTGGACCGAGGCCATGGTCGAAACCGGCGAGAAAATGAGCTTCGCTGGGCTCGGCAAGGTGGCGGTGGACAAGCACTCGACCGGCGGCGTGGGCGACAAAATCACCTTGCCGCTGGCGCCGCTGGTGGCATCCTTCGGAGTTTGCGTGCCGCAGCTGTCCGGCCGCGGCCTGGGGCACACTGGTGGCACCTTGGACAAGCTCGAGGCGATTCCCGGGTGGCGGGCGAACCTGAAGGCCGAGGAAATGATGACCCAATTGGGCTCGGTCGGGGCGGTGATCTGCCAAGCCGGACCGGGACTGGTGCCGGCCGACCAGCGCTTGTACGCCTTGCGCGACGTAACCGCCACCATTGACTCGATCCCGCTGATTGCCAGTTCGATCATGTCGAAAAAGATTGCGGCGGGCGCCGATGTGCTGGTGCTGGATGTCAAATGCGGTTCCGGTGCGTTTATGCAGGACTTGGTGGCGGCGCGGCAGCTGGCCCGAACCATGGTTGACCTGGGCCAGGCCGCCGGCATACTAACCACCGCTTTGGTCACCGACATGTCAGTGCCGTTGGGGCTGACCGCTGGCAATGCCCTTGAGGTGCGCGAGGCCATTGAAGTCTTGGCCGGTGGCGGGCCTAAGGACGTGGTCGAGCTGACCCTGACCCTGGCCAGCGAAATGCTGGCTGGCGCCGGGCTGGATCAAGCCGACCCGGCGGCGGCGCTGGCAGGCGGGCAGGCCATGGACACTTGGCGGTCGATGATTCGAGCTCAGGGTGGCGACCCGGATGCACCGCTGGCCTGGGGGCGTGAACACGAGGTGGTAATCGCCCCGGCCGATGGCGTCTTGTCCGGTCTCGACGCCCGCGCAGTTGGCATGGCGGCCTGGCATTTGGGGGCTGGACGAACCCGCAGGCAGGACCGGGTCCAGGCCGGGGCCGGCGTCCAGCTACACGCTAAACCGGGCGACGCGCTGGTTAGTGGCCAGAAGGTGGCGACGGCCTGGACCGACAGGCCCGAACTCTTGCCGCGGGCACTTGAGGTTCTGAATGCCGCCATCACCATTGATCGCGTGGCCAAGCCAACCAATCCTCCTGCCGGCGCAAACAGGCCAGGGCGCGAGGCGGCATCGGGCTTGATACTTGACCGGGTGGTGTTCTGATGGCCAAGGCGGTGCCGGATTTGGGAGTTAAGGCCTCAGGTGGTATCAAGACTGGGGAGCAAGCCCTGGCAATGGTGGCGGCAGGAGCCACCAGGTTGGGTTTGTCTGCCGGCGCCCAGGTGCTGGCTGAGACCGACGAATGACGCCCTACCAGGAGCAATAGGAAACGGATTTGGACCGAGACAACCAGAGGGGCCAAGACGGGCCGGACAGCGGCACCATGGAGGAGGCGGCCGGCCGTCGTCTGTCGCCCGAGGGCGCTGATCACACATCATCCCGGCAAGCGGGCGACGCGGCAGGGCCAGGGGCAAACGTAGCGGCGCATGGCAGAGTGCCACCGCAGGCCACCGGCGAGACCACATCTCGGCAAGCGGGCGACGCGGCAGGGCCAGGGGCAAACGTAGCGGCGCATGGCAGAGTGCCACCGCAGGCCACCGGCGAGACCACATCCCGGCAAGCGGGCGACGCGGCAAAACCCGTGACGCCTAAGACAGCCAGTCCCCGCCGGAACCCAGCCGCCCCCAGACCAGCTTCGGCTCCGGCAGCGAAAGCGAAACTCGAACTGGTCGAAAACAACCCACCTAAGTCCGCGGTCAGGAAACTGGCTGAAAAGGCCCGGTCCAGGCAGATCGAAGCCGTAGCCGAACTGGCGCCCGGATCCCTGGCACAAGCGGCAGCGGCGGAGTTCCGGTCGCTGTCTGGGCGCCAGCGGTTCGACTTGGCTGTGTTGCTTGGGTCGGGCTGGCACGGAGCGGCGGACATGATTGGCGAGACGGTTTTCGAGCTCAATGCTGACCAGCTGCCCGGCTTCTGCCCCAGCCCGGTGCCAGGCCACCACGGCACAATCCAGGTGGTCGAAACACCCGGTGGCAACAATGTCCTGGTAATTGGCGCCCGGCACCACTACTACGACGGCCGCGACGCGACGGCCGTGGCCCACCCGGTGCGCTTCGCCGCCGCCCTGGGGGTGCACTGCCTGGTACAGACGAACGGCTGCGGTTCGCTCAACCGGGCGTTAGAGCCCGGCACAGTGGCGCTGATCCGCGACCACATCAACCTGACCGGTGCCTCACCTCTAAGCGGGGCCAGCTTTGTTGATCTGACCGACGCCTATTCGGCCAATCTGCGCTACCTCATTCGCAGCGCCCTGCCCGAGCTGGGCGAAGCGACCTACGCGCAGTTCGCCGGTCCGCAATACGAAACCCCAGCCGAGGTCCGCATGGCCGGGTTGTTGGGCGCCGATCTAGTGGGCATGTCGACCGCCCTGGAGACCATCGCAGCCCGGCAGGCCGGCTTGGAGGTAGTGGGGATGTCGCTGGTCACAAACATGGCAGCCGGCATCACCGGTGAGCCATTGAAGCATTTCGAGGTCCTGTCTCAGGGCATCAACTCCGGACCGCGCAATGCCGTTTTGTTGGCCGCTGCGGTTGGCCTGATCTTGATAGAGGTTTGTCTGTGAGCCTTCAGCGGCAAATCGAGGCCTGGATCGCGGCCGACCCGGACCCTGTCACCCGAGCCGAGATTCAAGGACTGGCTGACATGGCCTTTGGCGCCAAGACTGGCCGGGCCGCCCAAACAGGCCAGGCTAGCCAGGCCGCACCGGTGGACCGACCAGGCCGGGCAGACCACACAGGCCAAATAAAACTGACCGACCAGATAGACCAAGCAGACCAAACAGAGCGTACCGACCAGATAGACCAAACAGACCAGGCAGACCGACCAGACGAAGCAGGCCAAGCAGACCAAACAGAACTAGCCGACCAGATAGACCAAACAGGCCAAACAGACCAAACAGACCAGGTTGACCAGATAGACCAAAGTTGCCCGGCCGCCCGCGCCGCCCTGGCCGAGCTGCAGCAACGTTTCGCCAAAGAGCTAGCCTTTGGCACCTCCGGACTGCGCGGCGCCATGGGCGGTGGCCCCAATCGGATCAACCTGGCGGTGGTGATAAGGGCGGCGGCTGGCCTGATGGCCTACCTGCGCCAACGTCTTGACCAAGCCAGGCCAAAGGTTGTGATCGGCTTCGACGCGCGCCGCGGCTCGAAGGAGTTCGCCCTGGCCACGGCCCAAGTGGTGGTGGCGGCTGGCGGCGAAGCCCACCTGTTCAAAGACCTGACGCCAACGCCTCTGCTGGCCTTTGCCGTGCGTCATTTACGGGCCGATGCCGGAGTCCAAGTAACCGCGTCGCACAACCCGGCCGGAGACAACGGCTACAAGATCTACTTGGGTGGGCGGTTGACCCGGGAGGAGGCCAACGGGGTTCAGATCGTGCCCCCGGCCGACTCAGAGATCGCGGCGGCCATAGCGCTTCAACCACCCGCCAACCAGGTGCCGCGCCAAGACCAGGGCTGGCAGGTGATCGAGGACAAGCTGCGGCAGGCCTATCTTGACC
The DNA here is from genome assembly GCA_009784895.1 of Micrococcales bacterium. NCBI lineage: Bacteria > Bacillati > Actinomycetota > Actinomycetes > Micrococcales > Micrococcales bacterium. Next base: position 13,489 of record WQXJ01000036.1, read on the forward strand.
AGGCCACACCCGGGCGCCGGCCATTGGTGCCGCTGCGAATTGTGCATACTGCAATGCATGGGGTGGGGGCGGCACTGGCCTTGGCTGCCTTCAGACGAGCCGGTTTCGACGAGGTCCACCCGGTGGCGGCTCAACAGTCGCCCGACCCGAACTTTTCCACCGTCACCTTCCCCAATCCGGAAGAACCTGGCGCCCTGGACATGGCCCTGAAGCTGGCCCAGCGAGTTAGGGCCGAGATTGTGATAGCTCATGACCCAGACGCCGACCGCTGCGCCGTGGCCGTCAAGGATCCCCGCTCGCAACTTAGGGGTGGCTGGCGAGTGCTTTCCGGAGACGAGGTCGGTGCCTTGCTCGGTGAAGCCGCGGCGGCTGAATGGGCTGGTCTGGGCGGACTGGTAAGCGTCAGGCCGCCGGTTTTGGCCAGTTCGCTGGTGTCCTCACGGCTGCTTGAAAAGATCGCCGCCCACCACGGCACGCGTTTTGAGTCGACTTTGACTGGCTTCAAGTGGGTTGGCCGGGTCGAAGACTTGTTGTTTGGCTACGAAGAAGCGATTGGCTACTGCTGCCGTCCGGATATGGTGCGGGACAAGGACGGCATCACCGCCGGCCTGGCAGTGGCAGCGCTGGCAGTGGCGGCCAAGTCCAAGGGCCGGACCTTGATCCAGCTGCTTGACGACCTGGCCAGACGTCACGGCCTGCACCTAACCAGCCAGGTCGCCGCCCGGTACACCAACGCCTCAGCCATCCCGGAAGTCATGGGCCGCATTAGGCAATCCCCACCGGCCGCACTGGGAGGTCTCCAACTTCAATCAGTAGTTGACCTGGCCAGCGCGTCAGCCAAGCTGCCACCAACCGACGCCGTGGTCTTAGAGCTGGCCAAACAGGCCCGGGTGATTGTCCGGCCCTCTGGCACCGAACCCAAAGTCAAGTGTTATCTGGAAGTAATCCAGCCGGTCAAACCGGAGGCCAGCTTTGCCCAGGTCACTACGGCCCGCGAAGAAGCCGCCGCGCAGCTGAGAAAAATCGTCGCGGACCTACGATCGTTGCTGGCGAACTGACCCAGGGTTGGCACCTGTGGCTGGTCGAAAGCCAGGTTCCGGCGCGGGGACTACCCACTGGTGCAAGGCCCGGTCCGCACCACCCTCAAGTCACGGGTTGACTAGTGGGAGTGGCGGATAACCCTCATCATCTTCAGGTTGATGCGAATGAACCTGAAAAACTGGAAAAACACGTTCTTGCGACGCTTGAGGGTCTTGCGGGTGGGCAGTGGCGCTGCCGCGATCAGCTTGGCGGCCTGCGGGTCAAGGGGTTCTGTCATGATCATGTACTCCTTTAGACGAGCGGGCTATTCCGGAATTACCCACCACAGTGGGCGGGCCTTGGCTTTGTAGGTAAACAGGCGATGCAGCATGTACTTGACCCAGTGCCCGGCCAGGCCAATTTCGCCAACCGTGCCTTTCAGGTCGCGGCCGGTGGCCGGATAGGTGGTGAAGTCCGGCACCACTGGGTGCATCGTTAGCGATATGGCCGAGCCTTTCAGCGCCCCCATCCCAGCAGAAGCCACACAAGCAGCCCCCATCTTGGTCATTGGCGCCTGGTGGGCCGGGCGGTTTCTGCCCTTGATGCGGTCCACCACAGTTGAGGTGACGGCTTTGGCGATAATGCCTGAGGGCATGCCGGTGCGCGGCGGTGCCGGCGCGATCAGCGTGCCATTGGGCGTGGTCCGGGGCACCGAGATTTGGTGCGGCGGGGCAAAGGCAATACCGGCGGCAAAGAGGTTGTCATAGTGCGGGCTCTGATAGGTCTTGGGCCAGTCATCCGGGCTCCAATTCTCATAGGCCCCGGCGCCATAGTTGGCGTCGACTTTGAGGAAGCCGGCCGGGTTGAAGACCTTTTCGCTGATGTCCTCGCCGCTGGCGTCAAAGGCCTTGAGATCGGCGCCCTTAAACGGCGGCAGCAACATGGCGAAGTCAAAGTCGAGCGAATGGGTCGACCCGTCGAGCTGCTCGTAGGTCAGCGAGCCTTCTTCGATGTTGTTGACGTGGGCGCCAATGATGGCTTGGACCTGCCGCTCACGGTAGAGCGATTCGCACCACAGCTGAGAGGAAGTCCTAAAGCCCTGATAGTCGAACTTCATGCCCCCGACACCAAAGTCGCCGAGCTCGGCTTCGTTGGTTAGGTAGACCAGCTCCACGTTGTCTCGAACCCCGGCCTGGCGCAGGGTGTGCTCCAAGTTGAAGGTGTACTCAAAGGCGGCCCCCTGGCAGGTGCACATGCCGTGACCGGTACCAACTACGAAACGCATTTTGGCGCCGGCCCTCAACTGGTCGATCAGTGTGGCCAGGTGTTTGGCTGTCTCCGTGGCATGAGGTGCGGTACAAACCGAGTAGGTGTAACCGCCATCGGGCCCAAGGCCTGGGGTGGCAGGGAAGTTGAGCTTGGGACCGGTGCAGTTGATCAAATAGTCGTATTCAATGGCTTCTTCGACGCCCTCCTCAACGGTCGACTTGGCCACCACATAGGGCGAGTCGTGGCCGTCACCGCCTTCGGGGTGAATTTCCGTGGCCAACGCCTGGTGGAATTCCACGCCCTTCCGGGCATAGATCGGGGCCAGGGGGAAAAGGACTTGGTCGGCCGTCATCGAGCCGACCCCGACCCAAATGTTGGACGGAATCCAGTTGTAGTTGGCGTTGGGGCTGATTACTACCACCGAGTGGTCCTTGCCCAGCCAACGCTTGGCATACAGCGCCGCAGTGTGGCCGGAAACGCCGGCTCCCATAACGACTACACGGGCCATTGATGTCACCTCATTGTGTTCTTTGGTCTTGAAAGCTTGCCGCTGCTGGGTCAGTTTAGTCAGGCCGGGCGCCGGTTCGGCAGGACGTCCGGCCGGGTCCCGGTGGCCAGATAGAGCAATTGACCTGCGGTTATTGGCCCACTGCCAGCGCCATCGCGGCTGCCTGGCGGACCGGAGTCAGCTCTAAGCTTAGTAGTGAAATTACTGGCCGATGCCGCCTTCCCGGCCAAGTGGGCAGGTGCCGATGCCACAGCGCTTTCCGATTGCCGCCATCGCCGCGTCCCCGGCCCGGGCAGCGGGCGGGCCACTGGTACCGGGTGTTGTGTTCGATGCGATCAGGATGCGCCTAGTCGAGATCGGCCAAGCCTTGACAGATCTGCCCGAAGAAACAGGAGCGCCAAACTCGGCGCAAGGGACGTCATCGGGCGGGGAAGGCCTCGCGGCCTCACCCGAAATGCGCTCTCAACTTCGCGAATTGTCCCTGTTCCCCTATCATTTAGAACTCGGTAGACGGTCTGACCGTCTCCCTGTCCAGTTGGACGCGAGATTGACATTACTTAAAGGAAGCGCAGCACAGATGAAACGAACCATCATGGGGCTCGTCCTCGCAGCAACCGTAACCCTTACCCTGTCCGCATGTGGGTCCGATTCCGGCTCCGGCGGCGGATCCGGTGCCGACACCATCAAGATTGGCCTGAACTACGAACTCTCTGGCGCGGTCGCCACCTACGGCCAAGCCAGCGTCGATGGAATCAAGATGGCCGTTGACGAAATCAACGCCGCCGGCGGCGTCCAGGGCAAGCAGATCGAGTTGGTCATTTACGACAACAAGTCTGAGCCCGCCGAGGCCACCACCTTGGCCACCAAGCTGATGACCCAGGACAACGTCCTGGCGGTAATTGGCCCGGCTACCTCTGGGTCGTTTAAGGCGACCATCCCGGTGGCGAACTCAAACAAGGTGCCGGTTGTGTCCGGTTCGGCCACAGCTGACGACGTAACTGTGGATGCCAATGGTGTCCAGGAATTTGCCTTCAGGACCTGCTTCAATGACTCGTTCCAGGGCACGGCTATGGCTAACTATGCCGCCAAGACCCTAGATGCCAAGTCGGCAGTGATTGTCAAGGACAACTCCTCCGACTACGCCAAGGGCCTGGCCGAGGCCTTCAAGTCGACTTTCGAGGACAATGGCGGCCAGATTGTCGGTGAAGAGGCCTACGTTGCCGGTGACACCGACTTCAACGCCGTCTTGACCAGGGTCAAGGGCCTGAACTTCGACGTCATCTACTTGCCCGGCTACTACCAAGAGGCCGGCTTGATCATCAAGGCCGCCCGCGAGCTCGGTATTGACGCGCCAGTGCTAGGCGCCGACGGTTTCGATTCCCCCGACCTGCTCAACCTGGCCGGGGAAGCCGCCCTGAATGATGTGTTCTTCACCAACCACTACTCCTCACTTGACCAGGACCCCAAGGTGGTCCAGTTCATTGAGGACTTCAAAGCCAAGTACGGCGAAGAGCCCAACGCCTTCCACGCCCTTGGTTATGACACCGCCAAGTTCGTGGCCGACGCAATTGAGCGGGCTGAAGAACTGACCGGCCAGGCCGTCAGGGATGCCCTGGCCTCAACAGTGGACTTCCCGGCTGTAACCGGCACACTGTCCATCGACGAGAATCACAACCCGGTCAAAGACATTGTTGTGATTGGACTGAAGGACGGCGTCCAAGCCACCAGCGAAAGGATATGATCCTGGCCCAGCGTGGCTAAGTCTGCGTGCACCGGAGCGGGTTCAACCTGCTCCGGTGGGCGCAGGCTTCATAGGGGCCCGATGCGGCGCCCCACGAGTCGACGCAGTGCGGCGGGAATTAGGCAGAAGTAGACAGCAGTGGAACAGGTCCTACAGCAGCTCGTCAACGGGCTTTCGTTGGGTAGCATCTTTGCGCTGATCGCGCTGGGCTACACGATGGTCTACGGGATTCTCCAGCTGATCAATTTTGCCCACGGCGACGTCTACATGGTGGGCGCCTTCACCGGCTACTTCTGTATGACGAACCTGGGCTTGGGTTTCTTTGAGGCTCTCATCATCGCCATGGCGACCTGCTCCCTGCTGGGCGTGATAATCGAACGCATCGCCTATAGGCCCCTGCGGGGCTCTTCGCGTATCACCTTGCTGATCACCGCCATCGGCGTCTCGCTGACTCTTGAATACACCATGATGTACTTCGTGGGCGCCGGCGTGCGGTCCTACCCGCCGCTGCCGGCTTTTATGGCTGGGTCGTTCCACGTTGGCGGTGTGGTTATCAAGAACTTGCAGCTGCTGATCATTGGGATCTCGGTGGGGGTGATGATCCTGCTGCAGTTCATTGTCAAAAAGACCTCCGTGGGCAAAGCCATGCGGGCGGTGTCTCAAGACATGGAAGCTGCCCGGCTAATGGGGGTCAGTGTTGACAACACTATTTCTGTCACCTTTGCGCTGGGCTCGGCCCTAGCTGGTGCCGCCGGCGTGCTGGTTGGCGTCTACTACAACTCGATCAACCCGCTGATGGGTCTAATGCCTGGCCTGAAGGCCTTTGTGGCGGCTGTTTTCGGTGGTATTGGGTTGATTCCGGGCGCACTGTTTGGCGCCTACTTGATTGGGCTACTGGAAACCTCGGTGGCCGCTACCGGCTTCTCAATGTTCCGTGACGCGGTCGTGTTTGCCGTTCTGATCGCCATTTTGATCGTCAAGCCGGCCGGCTTGCTGGGCAAGAACATCAGGGAGAAAGTCTGATGGCCGGCCTAACTGGTGGGCCAGGACGCCAGGGAGAAAGTCTGATGAGCGCCCAGCTGGAGGCGCGGCCAAGGGGCCCAGTGGCCCTTTTGCGCACCGCCCTGCTGCCGGGCGTGCTGGTGGCAACCTACTTGGTGGTGTTTTTCCTAGTCAGCATTGGAGTGATTGGCGACTACCAGCAGACCATCCTGGCCACGATTTGCATCAACATTGTTTTGGCCACCTCCCTAAACCTGGTCACCGGGTTTACCGGGCAGTTTTCGCTGGGGCACGCCGGGTTTATGGCGATTGGCGCCTACGCCACCGGCCTGATGACGATGCGGTATCCCAGCATCTGGGGTCTCGTGGGCGGCTTGCTAGTGGGCGCCGCCCTGGCCTCCGTCGTGGGCTTTTTGATTGGCATTCCGACGCTGCGGCTGCGCGGTGACTACCTGGCCATCGCCACACTTGGCATGGCCGAGATCATCCGGGTCTTGCTGCTGAACTTTGACTTCTCCAACGGCGCCGCCGGATTGAATGGCATCCCGCGGCTGATCAATTGGCACATACTGTTCATCTTTGCTGCCTGCTCCATTGTCTTGATCGCCAACTTCCTGCGCTCGGTCCACGGCCGCAACACCATTGCCGTTAGGGAAGACGAAATCGCCGCTTCCTCGATTGGTGTCAACGCGCTGTGGGCCAAGACCCTGGCCTTTGTCATTGGGGCCTTTTTTGGCGGGATAGCCGGCGGGCTGTATGCCTCGTACTTCTATTTCATCAAACCCGACATGTTTGGTTTCTTGAAGTCGATCGACATTCTGATCATCGTGGTTTTGGGCGGCCTAGGCAGCCTGTCTGGGTCGGTCATCTCTGCCATATTGCTGGCCCTGATCTCAATGAAACTGCAGGAATACGCTGAGCTTCGCATGGTCTTCTACGGACTGATCTTGGTGCTTATCATGCTGTTCCGCCCTCAGGGTCTATTTGGCGACGGCGAACTCAAACCGGCAATGTTTGGCTACCTTTTGCCATGGCGCTATCGCTATGTTGGCCGGTCAAAGGGCACCACCAGGCGCTGGCCGGCCAAACTGGACCGGGTCGCACCCTGGCACTACCAATACACAGGAAAGCCTTCCGGCATCACCAAGGAACCGCCGGCCGCCTTTGACCGCTTGACGTCCCCCCGAAAGCGAGGTGGGCCCAAGCCATGAGCGACATTTTGACTTTGTCGGGTTTGACCTTGAACTTTGGCGGGCTGGCAGCCGTGGCCGATGTCGACCTGACCTTGGCCCAAGGCGAACTAGTTGGCTTGATTGGCCCCAACGGCGCCGGCAAAACAACTGTATTTAACCTGCTAACTGGGGTTTACCCGCCATCGGCCGGGACTATCGAATTCAAGCGCGACGGCAAGACCATGCAACTTGGCGGCAAGGCGCCCCACACGATTTGCCGGGCCGGAATTGGCCGCACCTTCCAGAACATCCGGCTGTTCAAGCGCCTGCCAGTGCTGGACAACGTCATGATCGCGCTGCAACAGAACTTGCGTTACACGCTGGTGGCGGCGTTGCTCCACTCCCCCAAACAGCGGCGGGTCGAAAAAGAGCTGCGAGGGCGTTGCATGGAGCTGCTACGCATTATGCAGCTCGATTCCAAGGCCGAAGAGCTGGCCGAGAACCTGTCATACGGCGAGCAGCGGCGGCTAGAGATCGCCCGGGCCATGGCCACCCAGCCAGTGCTGCTGCTACTGGACGAGCCGGCGGCCGGCATGAATCCGGCCGAAACAGCTCAGCTGACCGAGCTGATTGGCTGGCTGCGCCAGGAGTTCAAGCTGACCATTTTGCTGATTGAACACGACATGTCCGTGGTCATGAGCATTTGCGAGCGCATCTACGTACTGGACCATGGTGTGGTCATTGCCCAAGGCGCCCCGGCCGCGGTCCAGTCCAATCCCAAGGTGATCGAAGCCTATTTGGGTGAGGAGGCCGCCGATGCTTGAGATTCAAGACCTCAACGTCCACTACGGCGGCATCCACGCCCTCAAAGGGGTTTCGCTAAAGGTCGAAGACGGCGAGATTGTCACCCTGATTGGCGCCAACGGCGCCGGCAAATCGACCACGCTGCGGACAATCTCCGGATTGAACAAGCCCACTTCCGGCAAGGTACTGGTCGATGGAAAGGACATCACCGGCGCCTCGGCCCAAGCCCGGGTCCGGCTGGGCCTGAGCCAGGTGCCCGAAGGCCGGCGGGTCTTCGCATTGATGACCGTGCTGGAGAATCTCGATTTGGGGCGGTTCCAGCGACGTGATCGCCAAGAGATAGCCGAAGACTTGGACGCCGTCTTCGAGCGCTTCCCGGTGCTGGCTGACCGGCGCAAACAGCTGGCCGGAACCCTATCTGGTGGCGAGCAGCAAATGCTGGCCATGGGCCGGGCAATGATGGCCAGGCCCAAGATTCTGTTGATGGACGAACCCTCAATGGGGCTTTCGCCCCTGCTGGTGCAGGAGATCTTTGGGATCATCCATTCGATCAACCAGGCCGGCACCACCATTTTGTTGGTCGAGCAAAACGCCAACAAGGCGCTGCAAGTAGCGGACCGGGCCTACGTCATGGAAACTGGACGTATCGTGTTAAGTGGTTCGGCAGCTGAGTTGTCCAACACCGAGGACATCAAGCGGGTCTACTTGGGAGGTTGAGGCCATGTTCGTACGGAACCGAATGACCGCCAATCCGTTCACTGTGACCCCTGATGACACCGTGCCCGCAGCAGCTGCGGTCATGTCGAAGCATTCGGTGCGACATTTGCCTGTGGTCGAGGGCCGCCGGGTGGTCGGTGTTGTGTCGCATAGCGATATCGCGGCGTCTTCCCCTTCGCCGGCCACTTCGCTATCCGCCTCCGAGCTGACCTACTTGCTGAGCAAGTTGAAGGTGGCCAAGGCCATGAGTCGCGACCCCATCACCATCTCCCCGGGCGCGCTGCTGGAAGAGGCGGCCGTGGCCATGCGCGACAACAAGATCGAAATGCTGCCGGTGGTTGAAGGTGGCGAGCTGGTCGGGGTCATCACCGAAAGCGTCATTTTGGACGCCTTCATTGAGCTGTTGGGCTTTCGCGACCACGGCACGCGGCTGACCGTTGAGGCCACCGACGTGCCTGGCGGTCTGGCTCGGTTGGGCGAGATCACGGCGCGACACCAAGCCAATATTCAGCATGTAGCGGTCTACCGCGGCGAGGGTCAGTCAACCGTAGTTGTTGGAGTCAACACTCCTAACACCGACGCCTTGGAGGCTGATCTGACCGCCGGCGGCTTTGTTGTGTTGGCGAGGTTGGTTAACCCCTGACCCCAGTTGGTCAACGTCAGTGGGCCAGCCACGGCCGCCTGACCAGTTGGTATGCGCGGCGAGGTTAGGCCTGGTCCCCAGAATCTGGCGTGTCTGCCTGCTAGGGTGAGTCCAATCCGGGGGCTCCCACCCGGCGATGTTTGTTGCGCCAAACGGGGGGAAGTCTCAAGCCATGGGTCGAATCGCGCATCTCAGGTTGCCGTGCGTCAGCTGCGGGCAGTGGACCAACGTCTTTGTCGAGGAGTCCGAGGCGACTAGCGCCAAAGTGAAATGCGAGCACTGCCAGGCAGTCTTCGATTTCAGCGCCGGCATGATGTACGACCCGGTTGGCTATGTGCCAGAGATCCCGGCTTGGGCCAGGATTGGCGCCGCGGAATCGGGCGCTGGGTCCGAAGCTGCCCCCGAGGCTGCACCTGAGGCCCAACCTGAAGCCGCGCCAGTGCCCACCGAGGTCCAGTCTGCCGGCGCAGGGTTCGCTGGCACAGAGGACACTGACGCAGAACCAACCAAGGCTGAAACCACCACGGCGCCAGCCGTGTCGGTGGTCGCCGTGGTGGCGACCGACGCCACCGCCGAGCCAGCTGTGGATTCAGCTCCGCCGCCAGCCAAACTCGAGCCCCCAGACCCTCTTCAGCCGGAGCCCGGCACATTTGCGCCACCGCTTCCGCCCGGAGCCACACCTCTCGCGTCGGTGGCCGCCGAGGCAGCCCCAAAGCCCTCCGGCGCAGAACCAGCCAGCGATGAGCCCGCCACGGAGGCAGCTCCACCACCTGCCGGGCCGGAGCCACCAGGGAACCTTGTTCCGGAACCCGGCGCGTTTGTGCCGCCTCCACCAGGTCCGCCCAGTCAATTGCCGGCCCCTGAGCCACCAGATCCAAAAGCATTCCGGCCGCCAGAGCTCGCCGCAGACTCGCCGCCAACCCCGCCCGGCGCCATGACGCCTCCCGGGCCAGATGATCTGGGCGCGTTCGTGCCGTCTCCGCCACCGCCGCCATCGGCCGCAATGCGGCAGGGGCCCGGTGCGGATCTTCCGCCCCTGCCGTCAGAATTCGGGGCGAGCGCGCCGCTCCCGCCGCCCCCGCCGCCGGGTTTTGAACAGCAGCCATATGGTCTCCCGCCGCATGGCATGGGCTACCAGCAGACTCAGGCCCACAACCCCGGAACCCGGAAGTTCCTGGTCTGGTCGATCATCAACACCGTGTTCCTTTTCTGGACTATCCTGCCCATCTTGGCGATTGTGACGACTGGAAAGGCGAAGACAGCGGCAACCCCAGACGAATTCCGGCTGCGCAAGAAGCAGATCAAGATCTTCAACATTGTGCCGTACGGTATCTACGCGCTAATCCTGGCCATCGCCCTGCCGATTGGTCTGACGAGCGGCTCGTCTTCCGGCGGCGGCAACGCCGCCGCCACGGCACGGGTGGAAGGCAAACACGATTTTGCCGCTGACGGCAAAGCCGGCACCCAGGAGATGGCGGGGATGCCCATCCACATCTCGTCCAACGGAAATTCCTACTCGATCTCCTCCTTCACCGTGGGCAAAAGCGACGAAGGCAACACAACCATTACCGCCTTCGGTAGCGGCATGGGCAAGCTGCCCTTCAGAAACGGTTCCATGATCATCCCGATCTATTGCTCATTCACCGATGCAGACGGGGTGGACCACGAGCTTGTCGGCGCAGACATGAGCATGCCGGAGATGACCTTCAAATTCGACACCTCGGCCACGCCAAAGAAGGTGTCGTTCTACCCAGAGGACAACCGAGACGAGAAGTACACCTTCGACGTCAAATAGCTGCTCGGTCGGGCCGCGCCGGCGGAGGCGTAGACCAACCTCAAACTGGCTCGAAAATGTCGACGGCCTGGCCTAACGACTAGTTAGGGCGCGCCAACCCGGGCTCGCCCCAATGGCCGCAGGCACCATTGCTGGCCGACGGTCGCGACATCTGACGCCTAGATTTCGCCTATGTCGACTTCGCCACTCCAGGTGGGAGAAAAGGTCTCCGCTATGGCCAGATCCTCTGGCGTCAAGCCGTCAAGTCCGTACATGTAAAGCACCCGGGCTTCTCCCTCGTAGTTGTAGACGAAGACGGCAAAGAAGTCGTATTCCGACTCGAAGTCCGGTGCGGACTCGCACTGCCAGGAGGCGGCGTCGAGCCCGGCAACCACCCGGTAGTTCTCGCGGATTGTCTCTTTCTGACAGAAAACTTCGAGGTTCTCCGGGATGGTGTCGACCATGGCCCAATAGAGGGTGGGCTCTCTGAGGGTCCAGAGCTCCACCGTGACCAGGTAGTTTGTCGCAATCACAGAGTTGTATTCGTCTGGATCGTCGATCTCCTCGTAAAACTCCTCCTGCTCCAGCTTGAGCCAGTAGCCGGGTAGCTCCAGGAAGCCAGTCTCAGGCATGCCGATGGTGGTGACGCGAGGTTTGTTGGGGCCTGGAGCCGGTTGGCCGGGCGAGGTCGACTCCCCAGGACGCTGAATCGCCGTTGGGTTTGGTTGGGCGGCCTTAGTGTCGCCACGCTGAAGAGCGCTGATCACGGCCCAGGCGCCTAGGCCAATTGCCACTGCTGCAAGGCATGCTGCCAGTACCACGAGGATCTTGGTTCGTGACTTCGGCTGCCGCGGTGGTGATCCACCCGGCAGGCCGCCTGACCGGCCAGGATAAATGGGAGTAGCTGGCGGTGCGCCTGGCGGCCCGAAGTGAACGGGAGCCCCAGGCTGCGTTCCCTGGGGCCCGGGTTGAGGCCCGGGTTGAGGCCCGGTTTCAGGTCCGGTTGGCGGTGCGGCAGGTGGTGCGGCAGGTGGCGGCGGTGCAGCCTCTGGGGCGCCGAACCCCGGCGGTGCACCTGGCGAGACGGCCGATGGCGCACCCAGCGTGGCGGCCGGCCGGGCACCAATCACCGGTGACAGATTCGGCGGCCGCTGCCTGTGTGAGGGGCTCTGACCAGCCGGCGAGGTAGTAGGTGGGACGGTCGGCATCGCGCCAGCTTCTTGCCCTTGTTCCGCCGGACCTGCATCTGGCTGGGGCCCCTGATCAGCCGTCGGAACCTGTCCAGACTGCGCTGGCGGGGTCTGACCCGCCACCGTGGACTGACCTTCCGCAAGGTTTTGCTCTACCTCCGGAGGCTGCCCTCCCGCAGGAGGCTCGTCTGCGGGGTTGTGGCCAGACCGGCCGGGCGGCTGTTGCCGAGGCTCACTCGAACTAGACCCTGGATTACCGTGGTCGCCCTTGTTCGGCCCGTCCGCCATGAGCTCGCCTCTCACTCGGCCGCTGGCCGGCCGTCAGCCGGCCACCAACCAGTATGGCTGAACAGGGCACCCTGGTAGAGGCTCGCACCGTCCTTTTTTGGAAGAGCACCCCCGCCACTGCCGCCAGGTGGTGCATTCAGGCCGCAGCGCCACCCAGATCCAACAGCGGGCTCGGCACGCAGCGCCACCCACATCCGGCAATGGACTAGGTCTGCAGCGCCGGCGCCACCAGCTGTCACAGATCAACCCCACTTTGGCAGTGACCCCAGGCCCGACGGCCTCGGCCTCGGCGACAGCCACGATCCGCACTGACTCAGCCCGGGCCGCGGTCGCGAAATCCCCCCGCCTATTGCAGCGAATCCAAACCCGACAGCCTCGGCCGCGGCGGCCGCCCTATGCCAGTGCGCCGCGACCCTGGGGTTGCCACGGGACACAACTCCTTTAAGCCTGCCGTCGCCAGTTAGCGCCTAGTCGAACCGTTCGGGTGGCTTGGTCAGGGTTTGCCCGTGGGGTCCGGTCCAAATGGTCTGGCCGGTGGTGGGGTCGCGTCTGCCAGTCCAGTCTTGGTCGTGTCGCAACCGGTGATGCATCAGACAGACACAAACCAGGTTGCCAGCCCAAGTTTGTGCCCTGGACTCACGAAACAAGGAAAACGGTTCAAGATGGTCAAACTGGCAATCAGTCGCCGGGACAATGCAACCGGGCCAACGACAAGTCTGGTCTCTGATCATCAGCATCAACGCCAACCATCCGGACGGCAAACGACTATCAGACCAGGCCCGTTCGGCCGGCCAGGTGGCCGGGTCTTTCCAGTTCCAGGTGACCTTGGGCGGGATCAGTTTGCCGCCGGGCCGGGATGGTCTAGGCCCCAGGGCAACTAGCCGACCAGAGGCAGAGTCAATCACCATGGCCTGCCGGTGAGCCAGGGCAACCAGGCCGTCCAGGTCCGGGCCGGTCACGACCGACCCGCTGCCCACCATAAGGCCAGTCGATGAGCTGGCTGCCGGGCCACCAGAAGGGCCCGCCATTGCTCCAGGGCTGGGGTGGCTGGCCAGTTGCTGGTTGCCTGGCGAGTTGGCCAACCTCTTGCCATCCGGAGGCACGGCGAAACCAGACGACACCTCACCGTCGCCCAGACCCGGAGGATCCGCACGATCTGGACTAGCCGGCCCTTTGCCAACCGGCGGTCCGCTATCTCCAGTTCGGATTTCGCTTTCCAGTCTTACGGGATCCGCACCCGGGGGTCGGGGTCCTGGCCCTGGACCGGGAGGATGAGCCGGGTCGAGCTGGGCGGGGCCAATCTTGACTAGTAGCCGGCTTGTGCTGGTCGAGGTCAGGCGGCCGGGCGCAACCGGACCGAAGGCAGGGTCGGCCCTAGGCGGGCTGCCAATCACGGTTCCAGCCGCCGCTTCGGTCGCGTCCAGAACGTCGGCATCAACCATCACCAACAACCGGGCGTTTCGAGCAGTCGCACGCTGCCTGACAGCGGGCCTGACCTCGATCGGGGCGGCGACGCTGGCAGCGGCCAAATCGACCGGGTCGGCGGTCTCGCCGGGCTGGGCCCTGCTGACTGTGACGCCCGGTTGGGGTGACACGGCCGACAGGGTTTGGGAGACCGGAAGGGTGCGCGAGGTCGGCACGGTCTGGGAGGCGGCTTCGACCGGCAGCGTCCGGAAGACCTGGGCGGCTGGTTCGACTGGGGAGATCTGGCCGACTTGGGAGGCCTGGCCGGCGGGTTTGGCTTGGGAGGCCTGGTCGCCTCGGGAGGTTCGGTCGCCTTGGGAGCTCTGGTCGCCGTGGGAGGCCTGGTCGACTGGTTTGCCTTTGGAGGTCCGGCCGGTTTGGTCAGCTTGGTCAATCGCTTGGTGCAGGTAGTCGACCAACAGGTCAGCCTCGACGTTCGCCAAAGACCGGCCGGCGGCTGGTTGAGACCGGGCTTGACGGGCCA
>WQXJ01000037.1 GCA_009784895.1 Micrococcales bacterium
CAACAACATGTAGTCGGTTGACGTGCCATCGGCAGCCGTCACCCTAACCGTCAACTCGTTGCCACCAACCACTAGCGTCTTAACACCCAAACCAGCCACAGTCGCAGCCGGATCACTAGCCTCGGCCACCAAAGTCACCGAATCGACGTCATTAGCCACCGACACGCCGTAAACAGTCACCATCGGGTCAAACACCGGCACCAAAACACCCGGAGTCACAGTCAACGAAGCCAAAGCCGAATCATCAGACAACACCGGTTCGGAACCAAACTCGAGCTCGGCCGGACTACCAGTCACAGCCAACCCAGATGCGGCCGGCAGCAGGGCAGTCAGCTCAACCAGCTCGGCAGTCGCATCGGTTACCTCAACGGCGGCAATCCCCAGATCTGAAGACGCAACAACCAAGCTGTTACCCGGTGACGCGGCCCCAACAATCTGAGCCGAACCAGACACCGTGAACTCGACGGCGGCATCTGCCACCGGGTTGTCGAATTGATCAGCCAGTGCAACTTCGCCGAGGTGCGGACTGGTCCCGTCGGCCGGCACGCTGCTACCAGGCGAGGTGATCAACACCGCAGAGTTTGGTGGACCAGGTACAAACCTGACCTGCTGAGGTGAACCGCCCACCTCCGCGCCATTTACACTGGCACTGACGTCGTACAAGCCAGCTTTAGCGTCCGTGAAGGCGATTGTGGCCACGCCGTTTTCCGTGGTGACAGTGGTGGAGTCTGAATAGCTTGGATCGGCCACCAACTGCCAGGTCAAAGTCACGTCAACCTGACTACCAGCCCCAATGATCAGCCAACCATCGGCATCGCGAATAGTGACAATGGCCGTCTGGTCCTCGACCCCAGCGACTCTGGCACCCGGTGCGTCTATCACCAGGGTCGACCTATCCGGGTCAACCCCCACCGGCCCAAACTCCACCTGCACTGGAGTCGAGTTGACCCGAATCACTCCTTCTTCAGGACCCGGAGGCATCCACGGCGTCTTGACGTGGTCAACGGCCAGACTGAATATCCCCGGTTTCATCGAGGTGATTGCGGCTCGGTAGGTGGAAGTTGTGGCATCCCAGCTGAACGAAGTCGAGGAGACCGCAGGCTCTATCAGACCACTGCCGGCGTCTCTGGCCTCAAGCCGCAGCTTGGGTGCGGTGGAATTGCCAGTGATTGGCACGTGACAGACGCTTTGGAGTTCAACGCTGACCTCGTGCGACTCGCGGCCGTTGGCCAGGCGGGTGCCCTGACTGACTGTGACCGATGAGGTATCTGGATCAGGTGCGCCGTCCTCGAAAGTCAGCGGCAGCGTCCAACTCAACGAACCATCCGCCGTGCTCGCCAAGACCTCGTAGGTTCCGGCAACCGGTGAGGTCACGTCCACGCGGTAGTCATTGCTCCACCCGCCGGGCAATGGCTCTGGGTCACTTCTAAACACCAAAGGTGAGCCCGTCGGAAGGCTGAACCGGATGCGATTGTTGCCGCGGGAGACTGAATTCCAATTGGCGTCGACCGCGACAGCCTGGAGACTGGCTTCGGCTGCAGCGCCGTCGTCGCAAAGACCACCGGCACTGGCGTAGACCACCCCGCCGGGAGAGTATCCACCGGCTATTTTGACCGGCGGACCAGCGACGAATCTTGTCTTGGTGGCCAATTCAACCTGGTATCGCGCGCCTTCCCACTCGAGGGTGACTTCGATTCTCCCAGCGACAACGTTGAGGGAGGTGAAAACAACCGAATAGTCCTGTTGCGCCTCATTCCAGACCGGAGGTTCACAAGAGACGCTATTCGGGTGGGGGATTCCACACTGTTCGATTACCGACCAGCCGCTGCCGTCTGGCGGTTCTATGAACGCCGCCTTAAGAGCTTCGGCCCGGTTGGTAATTGGTTGGCCATTCTCGTCCCAAATGCGCATGTGGACGACCACCGGGTCTTCACCATCGGCAACGGCTGTGGTCTGGCCTTCGTACCAGGCCTGCAGACGCCCCTGCGTGCCGCCACAGACGTACAGCGAGGCCGGGCTGCCAGCAACAACCCCGTGGCCCGCCACCGACGCTTCGACGCTCATGTCTGAACAGGACAGCGGCGGCGGGACGCTGTGGTCCCAAGTCACCTGGGCGCTAGCCAGACCGTCGCTTCCAGTCACGGTTGACGCTGGCGTTGCCACCAGGCCGGGGGGCAAGGTGAATTGGACCGCCGCACCGGTGGCGGGTTGCCCAGCCTCATCAGCGACCGAAACAGTTGCCAAAACAGGCCGGTCTTCGGCTGCCCGCAATTCAACAGTGCTGTCGAATTGGCTGTCCCTGTCGCCGGCAAGCAGCCAAAGCGCGGCCTGGCTTCCGGTACCGGAAATCATCATTGGAGCCGAAAGCGACTGCCAGTAGGTCGCCGGCTGCGGGTCACGCCGAATTTCGGCAGTGATAGCAAAAACGCCGGTCAGTCCAGTCGTGACGTAGGCCCGACAGGTGCCGGGCTGCGGGTATTGGGTGACCCAAACCTCTCTCGTGTCAACTAGCAGGCCCGAGGTGGTTCGGATCGCAAAGGCCATTTGGCCCGGACAGTCGACCGGCTGGCCGTTTTGGTCAAGTATGAGAGAGGTCACCGATGTGCCGGCAGTGGTGAAGCGATGGTCGTCAAGGATAATCCCCCTGCTGGTGCGGGTGGTCGGGCCAATCCCGGACCCGCTTGAGGTCGCCTCAACCCGGAACACAGCGTTCGGATCCGGCAGTGAGGGAGTGAAGGTCTGTTGCGAGGCCCCTAAGATAGGCTGACCGTTACGGAACCACTGGTATTCCACGGAAGTGGCCTTGCCGGCCGAATAACCCAGCACCGCGGTCAAAGTATCACCGTCCTTGTGGATGGACAGGGCGCCCCTTAGTCCCGGGGCGTTGACACGCAGGCGAACCTGGGCCGAGGTGCCCCCGACTGACACCGTCTCGATTCGCACGGCGCCATCGGCCGAGACGTACATGTCACCAGGCCGAAGCGGCAAATGGGGACGGGTAGCCAAGTCACCGGCCTTGGCCCCAGCCGGCGTAAGACGGCGCATTTCGGTGTCAGAAAAACTCACCAGGTAGATACCCGGCAGCTGAGTTGGGTTCGGTCCGCGCGGTCGGTATTCGAGGGATATTGCCTTCTCAATACCTAGTCCAGGGTTTTGTGGAATCACAACGCCCTTGGGGAGATCACCGCCGGTCTGGTCGGCCCGCGCTAAGGTGACGATCTGGTCACTACTGGCCTCATCAACGAACACGGCGCCATGCCCATGCCAGGTCACACCTAACCACCAGCGCTGCGCCACTGTGAGACCAACGTCCTGCAGGTTGAAGTCCCCGCCAAAGTCGCCCATGACTGTGTAGGTATCGCCGTACCCGAGCGGGGTGCAACTGCTGTCCGTAATGTGGGTTCCGTCCCACGATGGGCCCACTTGGTCGTCACCAAGCAGTGTCACGTTTGTGCAATCAAGCAGGTTCGAGTGACCCAACCCAATGGTGTGGCCAAACTCGTGGGCCAGCACCGCCGCATGACGCCGCTGATTCCTGGCAGCGTCATAGAAGTTCCTGATGACCACCTCAAAAGCACCGCCCGAAAACACGCTTGGGGGGCTAGGCACATTTAGAGCTACACCTTCATATCCACCGCATCCGCGATTGACCTGGAGAATAAGAAGGTCGCGGCCGGTGCCGAGATATGGCCCCAGGTCCCCTCGCGACAAGCCGACGGCTACTAGGGCGTCGCCTTCCAGGGTGTCACAGCTGGAGTTGATAGCGGCGTAGCTGGTGGCGGTAGAAAAGTCGAAATCCAGTCCGGTATGTTCCGACCACCAGTCGGCGGCATCGGCCAGCATGGCGTCGATCTCGGACTCGCTGACAGACATCGGCGCCGGGCCGGAAGGGAAATCCGTCGGCGAGTTGTACAGGTTCGCCACCACCACATCGAACCGGTGGGGAACGGCCGTGCCCGGCGCAATCTGGGGCGGCAGCGGCCCAGTGAGCGCTTGTATGCCTGCCCACAGTTCGGGTATCAGCCCGCGGCTTGGCGGGGGGAACTTTTCGAGATCGACATCATCGCCCAGGCCTTCGAAGTCTGGGGCTTCGCCATCGGCCCCTGGGGCTTTGGGCGCTACTAGGCCCGATGCCGGAGACGTTGCGTCGAGCAGAGCCGCGGGGGCGGCCTTTGGCGTGTCAGCGATCCCCAAAGCCGGGGCCACCTGGGCAGTCTGTTCAGGCTCAGGGCCAGCCAATCCAGCTACAGGGCTGAGCAGGCCCAAAACCAAGACGACGGCTCCGATGGGGAAGAACGCCTTTGGACTTCTGCGCGCTGCACTGCTGCGCTTCCACATAATCACTCCAGGGGTCGAGCCGGGAAACTACCCAACGTTACCAATAAAAGACCAGGTGAACCGGGACTGTACCGGTTAAGTTGCGGCTGGCACCGCAATTTGTAAGGACACTACTCAATTTCGTCCCCTGCAACGAGACGACGCCGTCGACCCTAACCCCACGCGCACCTGGCCGAGAAGCCTGGCCCAAGCCAGTCCAAAAACTCGGTCTCGCTGATATTCGGGGCGGTGCCAGGGCTCGGTTTCAGTTCTGCACAGGGATGAAGGCTGAAGGGCCGGCGGCAGTCTCGTGGCCCTGCTTACGGCACTCGACCCAGGCCCAAACCTCATGCCCCGCATCGACTGGTCTCAGCGTGTAACTGTCGGCGCCTGTGCCCTGCTTGAGCGGGCTGTTGAACTCCGCGTCCCGATACCAGGTGTAATAGATCGAATCCGCTGGCGGACCGCAATACACAGTTACAGTCAAAGTGTCACCAACCCAGGCATGGGAACGGGCAGCAGGGTTATCGACCGCTAGGCTCGCCGCGGCGCTACCAAATGACTGCAACACCAATTCCAGTGACGAGACAGCACTAGTCGAGGCGTAGCCAGCCTTGGTGGCCGTAGCCCGGACGCCAACCATGTGTGCGGCATCGTCTGGCGCCAAGATGTATGTCTTGGCTGTTGCCCCAGGAATCGGTTCACCGTCCCGCAGCCACTGGTAGGCCCACGAATCAGGTTGGGGAGTAGCAACCGCATTGGCAGTCAGTGTTTTGCCTACCGCCGCTCCGCCCCAATAGTCGACCTTTGTACCGACCATCACGGTCGAGAAAGGCTGCCCAGAATCCGCGCCGAATGTCACCTGCACCGGTGTCGAGTTGACAATAACGTCCTTATCAACACGAGGCCATTCTTGCCACGGCGTCCAACGCTGGACAACCGTCAGATCATATGTTCCTTCCTTGGTTGACGTGATATTGGCTCGGTAGGTGGAGGACGCGGCGTCCCAGGTGAACGACGTTGCGGTGACCGCAGGCTCCAAGGCACCGCTGCCAGTATGCCTAGCTTCAAGTCGCAGCGTCGAAGCGCTCGAGGCGCCAATGATTGGCGCGTGGCAGACACTAACCAGCTGGCTAGTCAGCTGGTGCGACTCTTTGCCGTCCGCCTTTCGAGTACCGCCGCTGACGCTGACCGTCGATGCAATGGGGTCGGGCGCACCGTCCCTGAAATCCACGGGCATCGCCCAGGCCAACGCACCATCCGCTGTGCTCGCCTGGACATAATGATTACCGGCGACTGGTGAGGTCACATCCACGCTGTAGGCTCCACCCCTCACTTCAGGGAGCGGCCCTGGGTCACTTCTGAACACCAACGGTGATCCTGCGGGAAGGTCAAACCGGATGTGGTTCCCGGCAACACCCACAAAGCGACCCGAAGCGCTAACCCCAAAGGCTCCAACGCTAGTTTCTGCCGCAGAGCCATCGTCACACACCCCATCAGCGCTTGCGTATGGCGAAGGCGGGGTGTATCCACCAGTTATTCTGACCGCCGGCCCAGCAACGAATTTCACGTCCATTGCCATGCCGACTGAGTACGACTGGCCATCCCACTCAAAAGCAACCCTGACACCCCCCCATACGTAACTGCGTGAGGTAATCGCAACCGAATAATCCTGCTCGTCCTCGTTCCAGACCGGGGTATCGCAAGAGATGATGGTTGCGGAGGAGGTCCCGCAAGTTTGTTGCCAGACGAGGTAGCCCATGTAAGGTCCCTGAAGAAACCCTACTCTCAGGGTGTCTGCCCGGTTGGTTATCGGTTGACCATTCTCGTCCCAAATACGCATGCGTATGATCACCGGGTCTTCCCCGTCGGCAATCGCTGTGGATTGGCCTTCATACCATGCCTGCAAGCGACCCTTCGTGTTGCCACAGACCCGGACCGACGCAGGACTGCCAACGACCCCGATGCCCACCACTGATGCCGCCACGCTCATACTGGAGCAGGACTGCGGTGGTGGGATGTTGTGATCCCAGGTCACTTTGGCCTGCGCCAGGCCGTTGCTTCCGGTCACGGCGGAGGCGGGGGTAGCCACCAGGCCGGGAGGGACGGTGAACTGAACGGCTACCCCTGCGGCTGGTTGGCCGCTTTCGTCCGAGACCGAAACGGTCGCCCAGTAAGGACGGTCCTCGTCTGCGCGCAGCCCCACGCTGCCGTCAAATTCATAATCCCTGGCATCACCAAATAGCAAGAGCGCTGCACTGGCGCCGGATCCAGGATTCGTCATAGTGGCCGAAAGCGGCTGCCAATAGGTGGCTGGCTGCGGATCACTCTGGGCCAGGGCGGTGACTTCAAAAGCGCCGGTCAAGCCCAGCGAAATGGGTGCTTGGCAGGTGCCGGGCTGTGAGGTCGGGTTCACATTGTGCAACCTCTTGTAAATCATCTCGCCTGAGGGGGCACGGACTGTCGCGACAATTTGCCTAAGGCAGTCAACCGGCTGGCCGTTCTGGTCCAGCATGACCAAGGTCGCCGTGTTTCCAGCAATGGTGAAGCGGTGATCATCGGGGATGATGCCACGGCTGGTGCGCTTGGTTGGACCGGCTCCAGCCGTAGATGAGGTCGACTCAACCCGGTAGACGGCGTTTGGATCAGGCAACACAGGCGCAAAGCTGCGCTGAGTGGCTCCTGGAATGGGCTGCCCGTTGCGGAACCACTGATATGCCACGTCGCTGGCCCGGTCGGCCGGATAGCCAAACGTCGCGGTCAGGGTTTCCCCATCCCTAATAATCGACAGGGAGCCTCTCAAACCGGAGGCGATGACCTTCACGCGAACCTGGGCCGAGGTGTCGGTGACTGACACGGTTTCGACCTGCACGGCGCCATCGGCCGAGACATAGCTGTCCCCGGGCCGAAGCGGCAAATGGGGGCGCCTGGCATCAGGGCCAGCATTGGCCCCAGCCGGCGTTAGGCGAACTGTCCCGGTGCCAGACAAATCTGCGAGATATACTCCTGGAAGCTGGGTAGTACTAGCCCCTTGCGGCCGGTACTCGAGGGAAAGATACTCCGCCACGCCAATTCCTGGGTTCTGCGGAATCACAATGCCTCCAGGCAGCTGATGGCCGGCCAGGTCGGCCCGGGCCAGCGTGACGGTCCGGTCAATGCCGACCTCGTCAAGCACCACGGCACCGTGCCCGTCCCAGACCACACCCAGCCGCCAACGCTCCGCCACCGACAGGGTGGCCGTCTGCAGGTCGAAGTCCCCATCGAAGTCACCCATGGCTGAGTAAACGTCGCCGTACTCGATGTGTGTGCAGGTCCCCGGTCCCAGGTACGTCCCGTCCCACGATGGACCGACCTGGTCATCACCGGGCAGCACAACATTGGTGCAGTCGCCCAGGTTGGAGTGCCAAAGTCCGAGTGTGTGCCCAAACTCATGGGCCAGCACCGCGGCATGGCGTCGATGATTCCTGGCAGCATCGTAAAAAGTCTCGACGACCACCTCAAACGCGCCACCTACAAAGACGCTTGGGGGGTTGGGCACACGCAGCGTCACGCCTTCGTAGTCGCCGCATTTGCTGTTGACCTGAAGGATCAATAGGTCACGGTTGGTGTTGATGTAGGGCCCCAGGTCGCCCCGTGGCAATCCATTTGCCGCCAGCGCGTCATTTTCCAGAGTGCCACAGGTTGAGTTGATGGCGGCATAACTGGTGTCCGTGTTGAAGTCGAAATCCAGCCCGGTGTGCCGCGACCACCAGGCGGCGGCGGCGGCCAGCATGGCATCGATATCAGACTCACTGACAGACATCGGCGCCGGGCCAGAAGGGAAGTCGTCTGAAGAGTAGAAGAGGTTCGCCACCACCACGTCGAACTGGTGCGGAACCAGCGTGCCGGGCTCAACCTGGATCGGGAGAGGCCCGTTAAGAGCCAGGAAGCCATCCCGCATGGCGGGCGCCAGCCAACTGCCCGGCGGGGGGAACTTTTCGAGATCGACATCATCTCCCAGACCCTCGAAGCCCGGATCCTCGCCATCGGCCTCAGTAACCGCGGGCGCCAGAAGGCCCGTTTCCGGAGACGCGCCGTTAGCGACCTCCGCAGGAACCGCCCTTTGGGCGCGAGCGACCTCCAAGGCAGGCGCCGCCTCAGCAGCCTGCGCTGGCTCGGAGCTGGCCAAAGCAGCCAATGGGCTGAGCAGGCCCACCGCTAAGACAGCCGCCCCAACCAGGAAGAACGTCTTTGGTATTCCGTTTGCCGCACTATTGCGCTTCCACATATCCACTCCAGGGGTCGAGCAGGGAAACTGCCTCACGGTACCAGAGGAGTGCCCGCCCAGCCAAAAAATCAACCGGTTCAGTTGCGGCTGACACTGTATTCACAGAGACCACACCCCGCGACACCCTCTGCAACGCGACGAGGCCCGGCATCAGCTGCTCAAACGCAGTGACACCGGGCCTGTTCGCCGGGCTTTTCGACCAAGCCGAACCGTTTCGCTATTTGGAATTGTTCGGCTACGTCGAATTATTCGATTATGTTGGAGATTCAGACTGGATAAGTTGGCTGGTCGGCGTCCGATCCGACCAGATAGTTGACATATGTCCCAACCGTCAAGAAGGCCGGATACTCCTCTTCGAAGGCAACTGTCTTGAAGGCTTCAACCGCCTCCTTGTACTTGTTGCCCTCGAACTTGACCAGATCCTCAGCCACCTGGACCATCATGGCCTCAACCCGCTCGCGGGTGATCAAGGCGCCGGACTCGGTGGTGGCGTCGGCCGCAATCCACTGCCAGATCTGTGTACGTGAGATCTCGGCCGTGGCCACGTCCTCCATCATGTTGTCGATGGCCGCCGCGCCGTTACCCCTGAGCCAGTTCTCCATGTAGCGGATGCCCACGGAGATGTTGGTCCTAAGACCCTCTGAAGAAATGGTGGCGCCAGCCCGGCGAGCCGACTCGACATCAAGCAGGTCAGCTTCTGTCACTTCGACGTCATCGCGCAGGCGATCGAGCTGGTTGGGCCGCTCACCCAGCACGTTGTCGAACTCGATCTGAGCGACTTCAATTAGGTCAGGGTGGGCTACCCAGGTGCCATCGTGGCCATCGGTGGCCTCGCGCAGCTTGTCTGCCCGGACCTTCTCGAAAGCCTTTTCGGTAACTTCCATGTCACGCCGGTTGGGGATGAAGGCGCTCATACCGCCCATGGCGTGGGCACCGCGAGCGTGGCAAGTCTTAATCAAAAGCTCGGTGTAGGCCCGCATGAAGGGCTGGGTCATTGTGACCTTGGCCCGGTCCGGCAAAATGTACTTGGGACCCTTGTTGCGCAGCGTCTTGATGATGGAGAACTGGTAGTCCCAGCGTCCGGCGTTCAGGCCGGCCGAGTGACTGCGCAGTTCGTAAAGGATCTCGTCCATCTCGAAGGCCGCTGGCAGGGTCTCAATCAGGCAGGTGCAACGGATGGTGCCGGTGGGCATCGAAATGTATTCCTGCGCAAAGTTGAAGATGTCGTTCCACAGCCGGGCTTCTTTGTGACTCTGCATCTTGGGCAGATAGAAGTACGGGCCACGGCCACGGGCAATGAGCTCGTCGGCATTGTGGAAGAAGTACAGGCCAAAGTCCACCAGGGCGCCGGGCACGGACTGAGAATAGCCACTGGGCGCAAAGTAGCGCATGTGCTTTTCCAGCAGGTGCCAGCCGCGGGGGCGGGCCACAATGGTCGGCAGTTCGGTGATGTCGCCCGACTTGGGCTCGTAGACCTTACCCTCCGGGCTGGTCCACTTGAGCTGGCCGCGGATGGCGTCATACAAAGACAGCTGGCCTTCGATGATGTTGCGCCAAGTTGGTGACAAGGCGTCTTCGAAATCAGCCAGCCATACCTTGGCCGTCGAATTGAGCGCGTTGCAGGTCATCTTCGGGTCGGTGGGCCCGGTGATCTCGACCCGGCGGTCCTCCAGCCCAGGCGCTAGCGGGGCCACCTTCCAAGAACGGTCATCCCGGATGGCCTCAGTTTCCTTCAGGAAGTGCGGCATGGCGCCGCCGTCAATCGCGTCCTGGAAGGCTTGGCGCCGTTCCAGTAGTTCGAGGCGACGGTGGGCGAAGTTCTCATGCAACACCGCGAGGAACTCCATCGCCTCAGGTGTCAAAATCTCCTCGTAGCGCTGGCCCATCGCCCCTTTGATGGTGATCGAGCCCCGCGCTTTTTCGTTAGTCATATAAGGGGTTCTCCTGTTCGCATTCTTAGGTTTGTTGCCCTTGCCCGATCCCGGTGCCTGGCTCAGGTCCAAAGACCTCGCCCAGGGCGTGCGGCAAAGGGAGGTTGAAGCCCCAGGCCGGCGCCATCCGGCGCCAGCCCAAGGCAACGCCCCGTGGGGCGGGACCCAGGGTCCCCAATGACCCTGAATCCCGCCCACCCGGGATTGGTTCAGTTATTAGCAACTAGCGGATTAGACCCGTTTGCTAGAACTGCTCTTCCTCGGTTGAGCCCGCCAGCGCCGTCGTGGTCGCTTCTGGGTTCAGCGTGGTAGCAATCTTGTCGAAGTAGCCGGTGCCAACCTCGCGCTGGTGGCGCGTGGCGGTGTAGCCGCGGGACTCGGCCGCGAACTCGGCCTGCTGCAGCTCGACGTAGGCGCTCATGCCGCGGTCGCGATAGCCATCGGCCAGATCGAACATTGAGTAGTTCAGGGCATGGAAGCCGGCCAGCGTGATGAACTGGAACTTGTAGCCCATGGCGCCCAGCTCGCGCTGGAACTTGGCGATGTCGTCATCGTCCAACTTGGCCTTCCAGTTGAAGGACGGCGAGCAGTTGTAAGCCAACATCTGATCGGGGAAGTCCTTGTGGATGGCGTCAGCAAAGTCCTTGGCGAACTGCATATCCGGCGCACCGGTCTCGACCCAAACCAGATCGGCATAGGGGGCGAAAGCCCGGCCACGCGAAAGGCAAACATCCAGACCAGGTGTGGTCCGGTAGAAGCCCTCAGATGTCCGCTCACCAGTCAGGAACGGCTTGTCGCGATCATCAATGTCATTGGTGATCAGGTCGGCGCCAAGGGCGTCGGTCCGGGCCACAATGACAGTGGGCACACCAGCGACATCGGCCGCTAGGCGGGCCGCGTTGAGCGTCACAACGTGCTGCAGTGTTGGGATCAGCACCTTGCCACCCATATGGCCGCACTTCTTGGCGCTAGCCAGCTGGTCCTCCCAGTGCACACCAGAAGCGCCAGCCTCGATCATGCCCTTCATTAGCTCATAAGCGTTGAGCGGGCCACCGAAACCAGCCTCGGCATCGGCCACGATTGGTGCGTACCAATCACGGGTGGCCTTGCCTTCCTCGACAAACTCAACCTGGTCGGCACGCGCCAGGGCGTTGTTGATGCGACGCACAATCGCCGGCACCGAGTTGGCCGGATAGAGCGACTGATCGGGATAGGTCTGAGCGGCCAAGTTGGCATCAGCCGCAACCTGCCAACCGGACAGGTAAATGGCCTTTAGACCAGCCTTGATCTGCTCCACTGCCATATTGCCGGTCATGGCGCCTAGCGAGTGGACATAAGGTTCGGTATGAAGCAGGTCCCACAGCTTGGCGGCGCCGCGCAAAGCCAAAGTGTGGGTCTCTTGGACCGAGCCGCGCAGTGCGACCACGTCTTCAGCCGTGTAATCGCGCTTGACGCCAGCCCAGCGAGGATCAGTCAGCCAGGATAGTTGCAGTTCAGCCGCGGTTTGCGTTTGATCACCTGGAAGATTTGTCATTGTTTGGTACCTCTTCGTTGAGAATCGATTCGTGGGGTTCGGTGGGTGCCGAATCCGCGGACACCTCCACGGTATGAGAGGTCTGGTAGATCGCCCGACCAAACGGCCCTGGAATTTCCCCGATATTTCTGCCAGGCGGAAATATCGCGATTCCGCCACCTAGTCGGGCTGCCTGGGCTTAGGGTTGACTCATGTCAACGCCTCTGGACACGTCAACGCCTGGTTTCGACCCGCTGGTACTGGGCAAGCGGATTCGTCACTTGAGAACCGCCCAAGGCAAGACGCTGGCCAACCTGGGGGCCGGCATCGGGCGCGCTACCTCGCGCGTTAGCGCCTTCGAAAACGGCAAACAGGCCCCCTCGCTTGACCTGCTGGCCGCCATTGCCCGCGAACTGGGGGTCAGCCCGCATGAACTGCTCGAGACCGCCCCGTTGAACCGGCGCGACCAGCTGGAGGTGGCTTGGGCGCGGATCCAAAACCACCCCGAATACGGTGCCCAGCGACTGCCGACGGTTCGATTGGGCAAGACCCTGCCGGATGAGGCCCTTGAGGCGCTAATTGGGATGCACCAAGAACTCGAGCGGGTGCGCGACGAACGGGTCGCTACGCCGGAAGAGGCCCGCCGCGCCAACGCCGCGCTGCGACTGGAAATGCGGGCCCAGGATGACTATTTCCCTGGGCTTGAGGCCACCGCCAAGAAGCTGATCGAGTTGGCCGATGTCGCACCGGGAGAAGCCATGGCGCATAAGGTTTTGCTTCGCTTGGGCGAGCGCCTGGGGCTAACTCTGGCCTTTGTGGCTGACCTGCCTCATTCGACCCGCTCGGTTCTCGACCTCAAACACCACCGGCTCTACCTGCCCAAACACGCCAACCGGGTGACCGGCGACCATCGCAGTGCCCTACTCCAGGCGCTGGCCTCATACGTTCTGAATCACCAGGAACCGGCCGACTACAAGGAGTTTCTGCGCCAGCGGGTCGAGGCCAACTACTTAGCGGCGGCGGTGTTGGTCCCCGAAGTTGCCGCGCTGGCCCATCTGAACGCAGCCAAAGCGGAACGTGATCTGTCGTTGGAGGCCTTCCGTGACCGGTTCGGGGTGTCCTACGAAATGGCGGCACATCGCTTTGCCAATTTGGCCACACGGCATCTTGGCATTCGGGTGCATTTCATGAAGGTCCAGGCCAATGGCGTGATCCACAAAGCCTACGAGAACGACGGATTGCTCTTCCCCAATGACCCATTGGGTGCCATCGAAGGCCAGCACGCCTGCCGCCACCTGACAGCCCGGACGGTATTCGCTGGCCTGGAGGGCAAAGGCCCTTTTTCTCAATACACCGATATGCCCAATGGCACTTACTGGGACACCTCACATGTCAAGGACACGGCAGACGGTCGGTTTTCCGTTACCGTGGGTTGCCGCTTTGAGGACTCGCGCTTCTTTAGGGGTCGCACCACCCGGCTGCGCGAGGCGTCCTCCTGCCCCGACCCTGGCTGTTGCCGGGTGCCGCCTTCGCTGCTGGCCGGGCGCTGGGACGGCCTGGCCTGGCCGGCCGCGCGGCCGCATTCATCGGTGCTGGCGGCCATGCCCTCTGGGGCTTTTCCAGGGGTGGACCTGACCGATGTCTACCAGTTCTTGGAGCGCCACACGCAGGTTTCCTAGAATCCCCGGCGCCCTGGGACCAGCCCTGGTCCAGGCCACGGGCGGCGCCGGCCACTGGTCGCATCCCCGGCAGCCCAAGGCCAAGTCCTGCTTGGTTGCCTAGCTGCCTAGTGGGGGCGGAGCGGCGGCCTTGGTCCACCAGCGACCGGCTTGATTAGGCGGCGGGCGCTGGCGACGGTCTGGCGGATGCCTCTACCCGCCAGGGCCAAGGCCACATCGCGGAATTGGGCGGCCCGGTGCAATGTGCCCCTAAAGGATTTGCCGGAGGCGCGGTGACGCAGATCGCAATCGACCTCTTGAATGGTCAGACCGTGGCGCAGCAGATCTATGGTCATGGCGACCTCAACGCCCCAGCCCCTGGCCAGTGGCACCGCCTGGTCAAAGGCCTGGTGGGTCAAACAGCGTTGGCCACTGAGCGGCGCTCTGGCGGAAAACCCAGTGGCGGCTTTGATGCCGGATTTGGCCAGGCCCAAGACCAAGCCCATACCACCAGCTCCAGCCTGGGGCGGCAGCACGGCCACGGTGAAATCGGCTTCCTGATTTGCTACCGGGTCTACTAGGGCACTGGCCGCAGCGGCGCTGTCGCCAAGGTCAGCGTCAAGAAAGAGCAGGGCTTTGGCTGCGATGTGATCTCCGTCCCGCATTGCCACAACGGCGGCGCCCGTCTCCAAAGCCGCGGCTTTGCCCCTATTGCGTGAGTGCCTAACAACCTCGGCGCCGGCTTGCCGGGCCTGGGCGCTGGTTTGGTCAGAAGAACCGTCATCGACCACCACGACAAGATCTACTCCTGGGATTGCCTTGGCGGCTCGAATTGTTGCGGCGATCCGGCCAGACTCGTTGTAGGCCGGAATCACGACCGCCAGGCGCGGCGCTGGCCTGGGTGGCTGGTCGGAAGCAGAGCCTGTCACCTGCCCCACTCTAGGGGGTTGGCAAACGATTCCTTGGGCCCCTGCCGCAGGCACCGGCCCTAACTGGGCTCAGCGCAAGGTCAGTGACCGTGCCACCAGACCGGCTCTGGCCCGTCTTTCGTCATAGTCGAGCTCTTGCTTGGCCTTGAGGGCCGCCTCGAGGCGGCTTTGGTAGGCCGGCAGGTGCTGGGCCAGATCATCTGCCGTAGTACCGCCGGGCAATTCCCAGACCGGGATGACCGTGCCCAGGGCTCTAAAGGCCCCAACGTATTTGGCTTGTGAAACCACACCGGCTTGTCGCTTGGCTTGAAGACGGGCCAGCGCATCAAGTAGCTCTTCTTCTTCGATCCCAAGTGACCAGCGGAGAAAGGCTCTACCGTTGAGGACGGTCCAAAAGGCCATATCAAGGCCCAGAACCTGCTCGATCGGGTCGAGCTTGCCCTGGCTCTCCTTGGCCGCAGCAACCAAGTCTTCATCCTTAGGATCTAGCTCAGCCCAGTACTCGAAGGATTCGTAAACCTTGAGTTCGAGTGTCGAATCCGGGTCAACCAGGTCCTGCAGCCGCAGGCGGCGACCGGGCTGGCCGGCTCGTTTTTCCACCGCCTGGCGCTGGTCTTCTCCCAGCTGGTCCAGGACCCAGGTGGCCAGGTCAACGCTGAGGTCGTCAGAGCCCATGGCCGGCTGCATGGCAACCACTGGTACGGCATCGGCCCGGGTCCAGGTCCGGACCATATCCGGCAGCACCGAGACGACCTGCAAATGGCCGCCTCCACAGGCTTGGTTCAACTGCAACTGCCCGCTAGCAGCGGCCAGGATTTCCCTCATGGCCACCAGTCCCGCCTCACAGGACAACCCTTCGAACGGACGGACTACAAATTCTTGATCACTCGCCACGATTCGACAGCCTAGCCGAGCGGCATCGGCCCCCTTTTGCGGCGACACCGAGCTTGGGCACACTGCCCAGCGCGGCGCGGTCAAGCGCAAGCACGAGCCGATACTGTCAAACCTCGGTGTCGCTGCATTGAGGCGTGATGCAGAAGCTCGGTGTAGCTGCAATGAGGCTGATCAAGCTCACGATTACAGCGACAATGAGCTTTAGCGCGCCGTGTACCAACGCGACACAGAGGTTGAGCGCAGGCCGATGGTGCAAAACCTCGGTGTCGCTGCGGAGGGGCGTGATGCAGAAGCTCGGTGTCGCTGCGGAGGGGCGTGATGCAGAAGCTCGGTGTCGCTGCGGAGGGGTGTGATGCAGAAGCTCGGTCTCGCTGCGGAGGGGCGGAAGATGGGGGCTTCAAGGTGGCCTTCGATCCGTAGACTGGTGGTTTGACGCGAGTGGCGGAAGGAACGAACTATGCATGAGCGCGCCGGCCAAATTGCCAAGCCAGAAGACCTGATTGACATTGCGGCCTTAGAACAGGCCTACTACGACATCAAGCCCGACCCGGAAGATCCGGCCCAGCGGGTGGTCTTCGGCACTTCCGGTCACCGCGGATCGGCCTTCGACGGAGCCTTCAACGAAGACCACATCATTGCCGTGACGGCGGCGATTGTCGAATACCGCAATTCACAAGGCTTCGACGGACCATTGTTCATGGGCCGCGACACCCATGGGTTGTCGTTGCCGGCTTGGCGAACCGCCATTGAAGTCCTAGCCGCCGCCGGGGTCGACACCAGAGTCGATGCCCGTGATTCGTTCACTCCAACACCAGCAGTTTCGCATGCCATTTTGGTGGCCAACGGCGCCGCTGGCCCAGGTGGTGTCCGCACCAGTGGGCCAGGTTTGGCCGATGGCATTGTTATCACCCCGTCTCATAACCCGCCCAGGGACGGCGGCTTCAAATACAACCCACCCGACGGCGGCCCGGCAGACACCGACGCCACCGGCACTATCGCCGCGCGGGCCAATGAACTCCTGACCTCTGGCGAGGTCAAAGCCGTAGCCAGGGTCAGCCTCGACAAAGCCCTGGCCAGTGACTACGTCAAGGGCTATGACTTCTTGAAGACCTACGTTGACGACCTGGTCAACGTAGTTGATCTTGAGGCCATCGCCGGCGCCGGCATTCGCATTGGCGCTGACCCGCTGGGCGGCGCTTCAGTCGACTACTGGGGCGCAATTGGCGAGCAGTACGGCCTCAACCTAACGGTTGTCAACGAGGCGGTCGACCCAACCTGGCGCTTCATGTCGCTGGACTGGGACGGCAAAATCAGAATGGATCCGTCTAGCCCCTCGGCCATGGCTGCCCTGCGCAACCTGCTGGCAAAGCCGGGCGCCGACGGCAAACCACCCTTCGATGTGGCGACCGGCAATGACGCTGATTCAGATCGTCACGGCATCGTTACCCCGGATGCCGGGCTAATGAACCCCAATCATTTCCTGGCCGCTTGTGTCTCTTATCTATTTGGTGGCCGCCGGCCCAACTGGCCTGCCACCGCTGCCATTGGCAAAACCCTGGTCAGTTCGTCGCTCCTGGACCGCGTCGCGGCCAGCCTGGGGCGGACCATCATGGAGGTGCCGGTTGGTTTCAAGTGGTTCGTGCCAGGGCTGCTGAACGGGGCTGTGGCCTTCGGTGGCGAGGAATCGGCTGGGGCCAGCTTTCTGCGTTCCGATGGCCGAGTCTGGTCGACCGATAAGGACGGCATCATCCTGGCGCTCCTGGCCAGCGAAATGATGGCCGCAACTGGCAAGTCGCCCTCGCAGATCCACCAAGACCTGGTGGGTCAATTTGGCGAATCCTGGTACGCCCGGATCGATGCGCCAGCCACCCGGGAGCAAAAGGCCACCTTGGGCAAACTCGACCCCAGTCAGGTCACCCAAACCGAGCTGGCCGGCGAGCCCATTACTAACCGCCTGGTCAAGGCGCCGGGCAACCAGGCCGGCATCGGCGGACTGAAAGTCGAAGCCCCGAACGCTTGGTTCGCTGCCCGGCCTTCCGGCACCGAAGATGTCTACAAGATCTACGCCGAGTCCTTCATTTCCGAGGACCATTTGCACCAGGTTCAGGCCGCCGCTAAGGCCCTAGTCGACTCTGTCATCTAACTAGTTCAGCCAGATCTAAGGCCCGGGCCCAATTCAAGGCCCGGGCCTTTTCACGAGTCTGCGGGCCTAGTTAGGGGGCTGGCCGTGACACAATGGCCCACCGTGCGCCGCTACCTCGAGATCTACAAGGTTCCCGGCGCATGGCAGTTCTCAATGTCCGGGCTGGTGGCGCGCCTGCCCAGCGCCATGGTGGCGATTGGCATTGTGCTGATGGTGTCCGCCCGGTACGGCAATTACCGCTACGCCGGCGCGATCTCGGCCGCCTTTGTGGTGGCTCAGGCTTTCGGGTCACCGCTGGTGGCGCGACTAATCGACCGTCACGGCCAGACCAAAGTGACCCTACCGGCAATGGCGTTCTCGCTGGTCATGCTGACGGTCCTGATCGTCATGACGATGAGGCAGCTACCCGAATGGATGCTTTTTGGACCGGCTGCTCTAGGCGGCGCCACATACGTCTCGATTGGACCCTTGGTGCGCGCCCGCTGGACCAACATCCTGGTCAAGCCCGGTCTGCTGCACACCGCCTTTTCCTTTGAATCCGCCCTGGATGAGCTGACCTACCTGATTGGGCCGGTGCTGGCAACAGTGCTGGCGACGAGTTGGACTCCGGAAGCCGGAGTGGGCGCGCCGGTGGTGCTGGCAGTGCTGGGGGTGGCCTGGTTTGTGGCGCAGCGTGCCACCGAGCCGCCGGTCAAGTCGCCCGATGCCGGCCCAAGAGTTGCCAAGACCCGTTCGGTTTTGGTTTTCCCTGGGATGGCGGTAGTGGTTTGTGGGATCGCCACTATGGGCGTGATGTTTGGCGGATTTGACGTCTCAGCCGTGGCGGTGGCCGAGGCCCTTGGTCACAAATCGCATGCCGCCATTGTCTTTGCCACCTTTTCGCTGGGCTCGTTGCTGGCCGGGCTGGCCTACGGCCTGCGCAATTGGCACGCCCCGGTTTGGCGCACCTTCATCATTGGTCTAGTTGGGATCGGAACAGGCTTCTGCGTTTTCTATTTCCTCGGTTCGATCTTGGCATTGTCACTGGCCACTTTTGTGGTCGGTTGTTGGATCGCGCCAACCATCATTGCCGCCAACCAGCTGATCAAACAGTTAGTCCCGGCTGATCGCCTGGTCGAAGGCCTGACCTGGATTGGTGCGGCCATAGGGGTTGGCGTCTCGGCTGGTTCAACCGCAGCGGGCTGGCTGATCGACAACGTCGAACCCCGGGCCGGTTTCCTGGCCTGCGCTGCGGCCTCCGGGCTAGCCCTGGCGGTCTCCTTGCCGTCAATTCCGCTTCTGCGCCGGGCGGCAAGTAACCGTGGCCCAAGCACCTGAGCTGAGGCTTGCCCTTCAGACATAGCCGGGCGGCCAGGACCCCGTGGGATACTGGCCGCCGCGCCAAAACAAACCCAGGGCCTCAGGCCTAATACCCATCCCAACCCGCAGCGATTAGCGACCTGGCGCCGAACTCGCCTTTTGTGCCGGTGCCTGGATAGAGGTAGACGTTTCCATTGGCCCAGTTCATGGCGACTATGTCGTAGAGACCGTCACCGTTGATGTCGGCCCCTCCGGCCTCGTCGTAGGTACCCCAACCGCTGCCAACTTGGACCCTGGGCCTGAACGTGTTGTTACCGGTACCGGCGTGCATCCAAAGGTTGCTGTTCCAGTCGTCAGTCCAAATGTCGAGGTTGCCGTCCTTGTTGACGTCGCCGGCCCTCATCGGAACAACATAGTTCCAGCCAGAGGCCACCCTTATTCGTGGCGATTTGAACCCGCCCTTGCCATCACCGGGGTACACCCAAACGTCGCCGGTGACGCCATGGCAGGCCAGCAAATCCGGTTTGCCATCTTTTGTCCAATCGCCTACGGCAGTCAGCTTGTAGCCCGTCCAGCCTGATCCGATTTGCTTTTTCTTGCTGGCCACCAGGCCGCCATTGCCGTTGCCCGGGTATAGGTACATGTTGCCCTTGTAGTCGACCGCAATGATGTCTGCTTTACCGTCACCGTCCCAGTCGCCAGGACCAATAATCCAAAGACCGTACCAACCTGTGCCGATGCGCACGCGGGGGGTAAGACTGATTGATTTTGCGTCTAGGGTGTAGCGCCACAAGTCCCCTTCCGTGTCTATGAGCAGCACGTCGCCTCTCTTGGCGCCAGACAGACTCGGCGTGAGTGTCATGCGATGGAAGTAGGGCTTCCTGGTGAACGGTGGCGCAACCAGTTCCACGCCTTGACCGCCAGCGGCTTGGGCCGGCTCGGTGCCGGCCAGACCCAACATTCCAAGCAGCAGTGTTGCAGTGCCAAACAGGCTCAAAAGCGTCCTAAGGCGACTTGTTTTCATGAGGAGGGTTCCTTTCCATAGCCCGTGGCGCCCGGTCTTGACCATGCAGCAGTCACGGGATTTGTTCAATATTGGGGGGATATCAGGAGGCCCCAAGACCGGGGATGCAAGAAGGCCTCAGGAGCAAAGCTTAGCGCTAGACCGGCATTATGGCCCGGATCACAAGCCCAACCGAGGGGCAGCAACGAAAACGCTGACTAAATGACCTCTGAGTTCCCGGCTCAAGCACGGACGGTCAGGGTGGAGCCGCCGGTGGCGAGGCGGCGAACCTCGATGCGCTCGGCAATGGCTTGTTTCATGGCCTCGACGTGGCTGACCAGACCAACTACCCGGCCGCCGGCCCTAAGCCGGCCTAGCTCTGCCAGGACGTCATCAAGGGCTTCGGCATCAAGCGAGCCGAAACCCTCGTCGATGAAGAGGGTGCCCAAATCAATGCCGCCGGCCTCGGCTTTGACAACATCGGCCAGACCAAGGGCCAAGGCCAGCGAAACATAGAAGGTCTCCCCACCAGAAAGCGTCCGGGGGTCGCGGCCGTGGCCAGTGGCCTGGTCGAAGACCCTGAGATTCAAACCGGTGCGCCGGGCCCTGGTGGCCTCACGGCCCTCGAAAGCTTCGAGCTTGAAGCGGTCGGCTGACATGGGACCCAGCCGGGCGTTGGCGGCGTCAACCACCTCCGCAAAACGTTTCATCAGCACGTAGGTGGGCAGAGTCACCTGGACCAAGTTGCCGGTGCCACCGCTGGCCAGGTTGGCCACGCGGATGACCGGCTGGGTACGGGTCTTGGATACGATCAGCCGCTCTAGCGCGGCCTCGACCGCCTGGCCGGCCTGGCCAACGCCACCAGCTTGACCCGCCAAGACCGCCTGGCTGGCAACGGCCTGTTTCGACGCCTCCTGGGCGGCGGTCAGTTCGGCTTGCGCCGCCGCCGCGGTGGCATTGACCGTATCGACAGTGCCCTCAAGCTCAGACAACTCGGGATCGCTCAGCTCCTCAAGCAGCGCTTCCAGCCTGGCCTGGTCCTGTTGGATTTGCTTATCCAGCCGATCAAGGGCTTCTGGTTCCATGGCGGCCGCCCGGGCTGCCGCCACCGAATCAAAGCTGGCCATGGCTAGGGCCTGGTCGCATTCGGCCCGCCTGGTCAGTGCCTGACCGCGGGCCTCAGCCAGATCGGTAGCCGCGGTGGCCTGTTCTTGGGTCGTGGCGGCAGCCGATTTGGCCTGCTCGAGCACCGCGGCCGCAGCCTCAAAGCCAAGACCCTCACTTCGCGCCGCCAGCTCCAAGGCCCTGGAGTCCAGTTCCTTCGACACTTGGCGCAGTTCCTCCACCTTTGACTCAAGCCCTTGTCGCTCTTGTTCAGCGTCCTTGACCTGCTGGGCCGTAACTTGATCAGAACTGGGCGCGGCCGGGCTGGGGTGGGACAAAGAGCCGCAGACAGGACAAGGCTTGTCCTTGACCAACTGTCCGGCGATCTCTGCGGCAATGCCATCCAGGCGGGCTTCACGCAGTTGGTGTTCCATCCGATGAGCCTCATGGAAGCGATCCACCGCCCGGCCTAGGGTTTGCCCCGCCTCCTTGGCCGCCAACTCGGCGGCTTGGTGGGCTTTGGCCGCCGCTAGGCGCGCTTTGGCATTGGTTACAGCCGCCGCGGCTGTTCCAACTTGGGCCTGGAGTTTGGCCGCGTCCAAACCTTGGGCGGCTGGGTCCAAACCCGCCCTAGTGGCCGCACGCTCGGCCTGATCCAGGCGACCGGCGGCCAGCTCGGCCGCCTCAATGGGGCCAAGCACCACCGCCGCGCGCCTGGCCTTGGCCACCTTGGCCGCGCCAGCCACCCGCGCCTCAGTTTGGACCGTCAGCTGGTCTGCGGCCTGTTCCAGTTTGGTTCGCCGCTGCCAGGCCTCGGCCGAGGCCCGGGCCCTAATCGCCGCCGTCTCAGCTCGCGACTCCACCCCAGCGGTGGCGGTGACCTGGTTATTTGCGGCAGTCAGAGCCTCCGCCACCTGTTCGCCGGCCTGGCTCACTGCTTGGCACAAGGCCCTGGCCGCGTCCGCGTCAACCCCGACCCTGGCCGCCGCCTGCTGGAGGGTTTGAGCCACCTCACCTTCCAGCTTGGCCGCCTCAACCAGCCGGACGGCGGCAGCGTCCAGGCCACTCTGGGCCTTGTCGACCTGACCCAAAGCATCCACCCGGCGGCGGATCAGCTCATCTAGCCAGTCCTGGTAGAACTCGGTGCCGAAGACTCGTTGCAGCAACTCGCGCCGTTCCTCCGTGCCGGCCTGCAAGAAAGCCGCAAACTGGCCCTGGGGCAAGACCACGGTCTGGACGAACTGATCGCGGCTCAGCTTGATGACGCGGCCGATCTCTTCATCGACTTCTCCGATCTTGGTGGCCACCACTTCTCCGGTGTCAACCGCATCCGGACTGCTCAAGCGCCAGAGCTTGGCCGTGGCCGGAACCGTGGTGGTACCTTCACCGCGGCGTTTAGCCCGCTCGAAAGCCGGACTACGACGGACCCGGAACAGCCCAGAACTAGTGGAAAAAACCAGGTCAACCCACGATTCATCACCCGGACCAGCTAGGTCAGAGCGCATTCGGCGGTTGTTTGCATCCGATCCCGCCAACTTGCCGTAAAGCGCGAAGGTGATGGCGTCGATGATGGTCGACTTACCCGCGCCGGTCGGGCCTTCGAGCAGGAACAGTCCGCTAGCAGTCAGATCGCCAAAGTCAATGCTCTGATGGCCTCCAAAGGGCCCAATACCGGCAAAAGAAAGGCAGTGAATCTGCATCAGGCGCCACGCTCCTTCGCCCTGACGGCCTCGCGGGCCTGGTCCATGGCCGCCAACTCCGACTGGTCAGGCGGCGCGCCGGCCGCATAGGCCAGGAAATCGCCGGCCACCGTCATCGGGTCGATGGCCATAACATTGGCCGCGCCCTGACCGCCACCCAGGCTTGACTCGCCACCGGCCGGCAAATGCCGGATGACCAGGGCGTGGGGAAAACGCCACTTTAGGCGCTGAACCATTTCCTCCGGCCGGGCCGGGTCCGTCACCGTCACCCGTAGCCAGTCCCCAGACACATCGTCAAAGCCGGGCCCCATCAGGTCCTCGAATGATCCAGCGACCTCACCCAGCCGCCGCGGCAGCGGGGCCTTGACCAGGCGGGTCGTCACTTTGCCGCGGTCGAGTTCCACCAGCACGGTCGACTTGGTTTGGTTCAGCTCTGAAAAGCCAAAGGCCAGCGGCGAACCGGCGTAGCGCACCAGTCCTCCACCAGGCTCGCCGCCAGCCTTGCCTTCACCGCCCAGGCCGGCCTTACCTTTGCCAACCGGGCAGGCAGAATCCGGCCGGCCCGGGCTTACTTTGACCTGCTGGGGCCGGTGCAGGTGCCCCAAAGCGACGTAGTCCACCCCAGCAAAGACGCTGGCAGGCACATGGTCGACCCCGCCCACCCGAATGTCGCGCTCCGACTCACTCGATTCACCGCCAGCCACAAAGGCGTGGGCCACCACCACTGAGCTGGGCCGGCCCGGGCCAGTTGGGGCCGACATGCGACGGGCGAAATCTGCCCGCACCTGATCCATGGCCGCAGTCAAAACAGCCTGATGCGATCGAGCCAACGGTTCATCCCCAGGTGCCAGCGGGCCGCGGGCGGCATCGACATCGAGAAACGGCAGGCCGTAGATCAGGCATGACTTGTCCGCGTCGCCTCCAGGCACCTCTACCGCCTGGCCAACCTGATCCAGTCGTGTCACCAAGTCGATCCCCGGCCGCATCAGCCCAGCGGCGAAGCCCAGCCGCGCCGCCGAATCATGGTTGCCCGAAGTCATCACCACCTGAGCCACTTCCGCCAACCGCGCCAACGATTCCGACAGCAGATTAACCGCCTCGACCGGCGGCACCGCCCGGTCGAAGATGTCGCCGCTAACCACCACTGCTTGGACCCGCTCAACCCGTGCCAATACGACCAGGTGGTCCAGGTAGGCCGCCTGGTACTCAAGCAGATCAACCCCGTGCAGGCAACGACCCAAATGCCAGTCCGAGGTATGGAGCAATCTCACGGCTCCAACCCTAGGGCTGGCCACGGACACGACCGGCTCGCACCACTCAAGGCGAGCTGAAATACCTGGTCCGCGGGCCGGCATCGGGCAAGCGGGATAGACTCGACCCATGGCCAAGACCGCTCAAGAAAAACTGAACCACAGCGGCGACCTGCCCAAGGTTGTGGCTTTGGAGGACCCGGCGCAGCAGGCCAGGCTGGGCGGGCGCACCATGCTGGTGGCTCCGCCGGTCGAATACGACCAACTGATGAAGCAAGTGCCGCACGGGCACCTGGCCACCCTAGACCGCTTGCGCGCCTACCTGGCGCAGCGTCACGGCGCGGACGTGACCTGTCCTTTGACCGCCGGCATCTTCGCCCGCCTGGTGGCCGAAGCCGCTGACGAACGCTCCGGCGCCGACCCCACACCGTGGTGGCGCACGCTAAAACGGGATGGTGAACTCAACCCGAAGTACCCCGGCGGGGTCGAACGCCAAGCCGCCCTACTTCAGGCCGAAGGCCACAAGGTCACTCAACGCGGCAAGCGCTGGTTTGTGGCGGACTACCAGGCCCAACTCTGGACGCCGTAACTGGCCTTGACGTGACCCTGCGGACCGCTATTCGGGAAAATTTCCCGAATGCGTTCCGTAAAATTTCCCGAATGGAGTAGATTGGCCGTATGGCCAAACCCCGGTACCGGACACGCGTGGTCGATACTCAGATCCAGCGTGCTCTGCGCGGCGCCGGCGCTGTTGTGGTTGAGGGCTCCAAGGCCTGCGGCAAGACCACCACCGCGGAGCAAATCGCCGCCAGCAAGGTCTGGTTGGATCGCGACACCCGGCTGCGAACTGTGGGCTTAGCAGATCCGAAAACCTTGGTGGACGGGCCGGCGGCGCGTCTGATTGACGAATGGCAACTGGTTCCCGAGGTCTGGAACGCCGTGCGGGCGGCGGTAGACGTCCGGGGGAAACCCGGCCAGTTCATTTTGACTGAATCGGCCACCCCGGCCGAGGACGCGAGCAGGCACAGTGGGGCGATGCGCTTTGTCCGCGTCACCATGCGACCGATGTCGTTGTTCGAGTCCGGGCAAAGCACCGGCGCGGTCTCACTGGCCGCGTTGTGGGACGGACAGGTGCCGCCTCCATCGACAAACGCCGGCAGCTTGGAAGGTGTCGCCGAATCAGCTTGCCGGGGTGGATGGCCGGGGCTGTTGGGCATCGACCTGGACCTAGCCCTGGACCTGAACCGTTCGTATCTGCGCACAATTGCGGCCGCTGACATTGTGACCGTGGATGGGGTGCGCCGGGATCCCCGCAAAGTCGAGGCGCTGCTGGGGGCCCTGGGGCGTAACACCGGAACCTATGTCTCCAACCGGACGTTGCAAACCGACTCGGCCGCCTTTGGGCAGCCTGTTGACCCCGCCACAGTGACCACCTACCTTGACGCCCTTGAGCGGCTCTGGGTTCTGGCGCCGCAGCACGCCTGGGGTGGTCACATGCGCTCGAACGCCCCAGCGCGTAAGGCACCCAAGAGGCATCTAGCCGACCCGTCGCTGGCGGCGGCCGCCATGGGCGCCGCTCCTGTTGACCTGCTGGACGACCACCAGGCTTTCGGTCAGGTGTTCGAGACCCTGGCCTTCAGGGACTTGAGTGTCTACGCCGAGGCCAGTGGCTCAGCCATCCGAGCCTTCCAGGACGCCAAAGGCAACGAAATCGACGCCGTGGTGGTGCGCGGCACGAGGTGGGCAGGTTTCGAGGTCAAGCTCAGGGCCAACCGGGCGGGCATTGACAACGCCGCGGCCAAGCTGCTCGCCATTGCCGCCCGCATGACCAGCCGGCCAAGGTTCCTGGCGATCTTGACTGGTGATGGCCCCACGTATTGCCGCGCCGACGGCGTCCATGTCGTCTCTGTGACCGAGTTGGGTCCCTGACCACTTCGGGCCGAGCGCCTGGCCACGCTTGACCGCATGCGCGGCAAGCGGTGGTTTGTGGCGGACTACCAGGCTAACTTGTGGGCGCCCTAGGTGGGTCTAGCAGCTCTTTGGCCATTTCTCACCCGATGCCGGGTACTCGGCTGACCGCGACTGAGGTTACGTTGGTTTTGGCCTGTTTTTTGTGGCCTGTTCAGGGCCTATGGGCAATGACTTCGGCTGAAGTGTTGCCAGGGATACGGCGTGCCGCATCCAGCATGTGACCCGAA
>WQXJ01000038.1 GCA_009784895.1 Micrococcales bacterium
GAATTCTGGGCGGCGAGCGATAGCCGGTTCCAGTGATGCCAGAACCTCTTGAACGGCCTGGTGGAACTCTGCCTGATATGGATCACGCTTCTTCACCTGATTGAAGACGGATTCGACCAGTGTTGACATTATCTGCACCTCGCTAACGGATCTGGCGAATGCACTGCGGTAACACCCGCCGGCCAGTGGCAGCCAGGCATTCCATTGCCACGTGTCAAGCCACTGCGGTTTGGGCTCGCTGCCGTTCCGATCCTGAGTGTAGCGGCATGTGGTCCCACGTACTATGCCCGGACCAGGAGGCCGGTGTTAGCCTGGTCGCAACAATTGGCCGCCTTTGGCCCAGCTAGGAGCTGTCGTGACCGAAATCCAGATTGCCACCGCTTCGTATTGGCGTTGCCGCGATGATGATGCACCTTCGCACCAGGCCACCCCGCCTGATCCCTGGCACCTGACCGCCGCCAGCGAAGAGGTGGCCGTGGAGGTGCCAACCCTTTCGCCCGGTAATAGCGCGCGCACTCGGTCGCTTGACGTCGAGGAAATCGCCACTGGCCGCTCGGTCGAGGCCGCCCGGGCCGCCATGGGGGTGGCCTTGGCCAGTGTTGAGGTCGGCCAGAACGGGCACCCCTACTACTCCTCGGCCGTGGCCGCCTACCCAGCTCAGCTGTGGCTGGTGGTACCGGATAAGCAGGGCCAATACACGGTCAACTGGATCGACCCGAAGAATCACGTCGCCCGGCGGGTGGGACACCCCTACACCCCGCAGGACATTGCCGACTGCTTCATGCCACGCCCCTACCTGCAGCAGTCCATCGACTACGGCGCCACTGTGGCGATTATCACCGTTGACCCCTACCCGATTTGTGCCCGCATGGGACAACGCGGCTGGGACTACGCCATGCTGGAAACCGGACAAATCCTCTGCCGCTTGGAGATGATCGCTTCGCAGGTCGGCTTGCGCACGCGCGCCATCGGCAGCTATGCCGAAGACAAGATGCAGAAGCTGACCGGCCAGATGCAACTGGTCCCAGCTGTGACTGTCTTGATGGCCTACGAGAACTAGCGCCAGGCGCCTCCTTGGCTGGTCCGATGACGGCGCTGGACTTCCAGCCGCAGCTCACCAACCCGTTTGGCCCGGCGGGCTTGGACTGGCGAGGCTCTCCGCAAGTGCAGATCGGCGAGAATCATCATGCAGATCGGCGAGAATCATCATGCAGATCGGCGAGAATCATCATGCAGATCGGCGAGAATCGCCGTGCAGATCGGCGAGAATCATCATGCAGATCGGCGAGATCAGGCCAATAGGACACCTGCCACCGTGGGGGCGGAATCTGGCCAAGCGGGTAGTGGGAAAACCCAAAATGTATTTGGCGGATACCGGTTTGGCCGCGCACCTGGCCGGGGTGACGAAAGCAATGCTGGGCGACGTGATGCAGCGGCCCAAACTGGGGGGCCTTTTGGAGAGCTTCGTAGCCTCTGAATTGGTCAAGCAAAGCGGCTGGACAGACACTCCGCATCGCCTTTTCCATTTTCGCGACTCCAGCGGTCGAGAGGTCGATCTAGTCGCAGAATTGTCCGATGGACGGGTCATTGGTATTGAGGTCAAGAGCTCGGCCGATTTGGCGCATTCAGATTTCAAAGGGCTGTCG
This sequence comes from Micrococcales bacterium, assembly GCA_009784895.1. Taxonomy (NCBI): domain Bacteria; kingdom Bacillati; phylum Actinomycetota; class Actinomycetes; order Micrococcales; species Micrococcales bacterium. Next base: position 1,647 of record WQXJ01000038.1, read on the forward strand.
TATCTAAGGGAGGTGTTGGGAGACCAGTTCGTCCATGGAATCGTCCTTTACACCGGCTTACGAGAGCTGCCATGGGGCGACAGGCTGCGGGCCTTGCCAGTCTCGGCCCTGTGGCAAGCGCCGTCATCGGCCGTCCGATGACGGCGTTGGACTTCCAGCCACAGCTCACCAACCCGTTTGATCCGAGTAGGCTAGACCCATCTCTAGCAGGCCCTGCCATTCGTCCCACATCCCAAGGTCAGGAGGCCCTCAAATGAAAAAGCCCGCATCATTTCTCGCCGCGATCGTCGCCCTCACTTTGGCTGTCTTCTCCCTGGCTGGCTGCAACACCAGCCCCAGCGTCGAAGAGGTGCTAGCGGACAACAACAATAACGCTCCAATCATCGACAAACTGCTCTCCGACACCGCCAGCAACATGAACAAAAACATGCCCATGAATGTTGACGCCGACACACGTCTGGACAACGTCTCGGCGCTGCCAAACAAGACCCTCAGGTACAACTTCACGCTGGTGAACACAGCCCGCGATGACCTTGATGCTGAGGGTCAAGCGCAGGTCGAGGACTACCTGAAGGGCCAAATCTTGGATGGCATCAAGGGCTCAAGCGACATGCAGGCGCTCAAAGACGCCGAGGTCACATTCGAGTACCTCTACAAATCAAGCGACTCAATCGAACTGTTCATATTCACGTTTGGTCCATCCGACTACAAGTAGACAGGCCCCGGTTGGTCGGCCAACGAAATCACCTATGTTTGACTTACTTCGCCGGCCGTTGGTGGACTACCTCAACTTATGGCGGCTTCCCGTTCACAGTGCGTCTCGAAGCCAACGGGCCGGCCATCTACGAGTATCTTCAGGGTCTAGCAGCCACGGTCATGATCAAGGATGTGATGGATCGCCGGCAAATCCGCGACGGCTCTGTGTTCGACAGCGTGATCGCTTTCCTGGCCGACAACATTGGCAACCTCACCTCCCCCAAAGCCATTGCCGATGCTTTGACCTCGGCCGGTCGAAAGACCAGCCAGGCCACCGTTGAGGGACACATTTCTGCGCTGGCCGAGGCGCACTCGCTGCATCCCGCGCCGCGCTACGACATCCGGGGCAAGCGCCTATTGAGTCGCGTTGAAAAGTACTACTTCGTTGACCCCGGCCTGAGAACAGCCTGGCTTGGCGGTATTGCCAGAGATCAAGGCCGCCTACTCGAAAACGTCGTCTTTCTTGAACTGCTGCGACGTGGCCTGCGCCCACGTGTTGGCGTGCTTGGCGCACAAGAGATTGACTTTGTCACCTCGTCGGCCACAGGCACGCAATACATCCAGGTGGCAGCCTCTGTTCGCGATCCAGCCACGCTGGCTCGCGAGTTGGCGTCACTGCAGGCCGCGCCCGGCCATTATCCGCGACTACTTCTGACCTTGGACCCGGGCCGGTTTGACCACGAAGGGATCACTCAGCGCAACGCGGCTGAATGGCTCCTCGAAACTCCGTGACACGGGCCCCAGGTGTCGTCATCTAGAGACGCCTGCTTTGCCTCGGCAGGCAGACACCGAACCGGCAAGGAATCCTATTCGGGCTGGTAGTACCCGCAGTAGTCGTTGGCATCTTTGTGCGTGTTCAGCTTGTTGCAGTACCAATTGCCCTTGTTGCTCGTGTCGTAGTGCGACAACGCGCAGTTCTTACAGCACTTTGGCATACCATTGGTGCTCACCTCCCTTCTTCCGGTTCTGTTAGTCCGAACCCTCAATTGACCCAAATGCCAGCGCACCCATCCACCCGGACGCATCGCCGCGGGCCAATTCATGAGGGCTGTCATGGGGTTGCGACCGCCTGGTGGTCCTGGTGCAAGAACCGACCAATCATGGCAAGCCAGCCGTGGCCACCAGTGGCAGTGCCCGCGATGGCGTACAAGTCACTGGCTATTCGGTGGGCCGCCCGTAGGCTGAGACTGGATCGAAATTGGTGTGGGCGAAAAGCCGGCCTTTTCGATGGCCTCGGCCATGGCTACGATTTCCGAAGTCCGGCGCCCAAATGTTTGGGCTATTGCATACAGCTCATCTGCTGTGAACGCCCGGCGCCCGCTGAGCAAGCGCCACAGGACTGTACGGTCAAGGGAAACGCGCTGAGCCAAGGTTGGGGTGGTCATTTGATGCTGCGCCATGAGCAACCTCACCACCGCGCCAATAGCAGCAGAGTGAGGGCCCGCCGCCCTGGGTTGCATACGCAAAACCCTATCCTATGCGCTCTGTTGCAAATGCAACAACGACGTTGCTAGAATCGAAACTGTGTCATCAAAACCCCGAACACCAGGCCCCGCGACCCGCGCCCTTGGCTGGGCAATCGGCGAGCAACTCAGGCAGCGGGGCATGACCCAGTCGCGCTTGGCGGAGCTCTCTGGCATTCCGGACCCGACCCTCAGCCAAATAGTCAACGGGAGGCGAGCCATCGACGCCGAGCAGGTGAACAGAATCGCCAAAGCCCTGAAGAGACGGCCTTCGTACTTGTGGCAACAGGCCGAACGCCGCCTGGCTGACGAAGAAGACCTGCCATAGGCCCGCCAGCCAGGGGGACGATCAACGCCCACCGCCACGAAAGGTCTGTTGTCCGGATTGATTGTGCCACCCACATTTACCCCCTAAACACCCACAGCCACAGTGCTGGACTACACCACGGCCCATTTCACCTGCTGCCTAAGCTAGCAGCGGGGTACGACACACTCGATCCGATTGCAGAACACCGGATAGATTCGTTGCAGAACACCGGATTGGTGCACCGGGCCGGAGAGCCCTGGCGAGAGCAGTCGGACCGCGAGCTGCCTGGCCGAGCCTTGGTTTTCCCACACGATGCCGGTACTTACACGCATCAAATGTATGTATTTACACCCATAATGTAGGCTATTGACTATGAGTGACCCAGCAGGTGGTTGGAGCGGTACTAGTCTTCCGCGCGCCATTGAGCAGTATTTGGAACCGGACCAGTCAGTCAAGGTCAAGGTTCTGGAAGGTGCGCTGGCCGCGGGCAAGACCACCGTTGCCTGGCGGCTCGTCGAAGCTGGGGCCTATGACGAGTTGATCGATTTGGCAAATCCCAACACACTGGCCCGGGCACGGGAGGACATCCGGTTCTTCGTTGAAAACCTGGGGCGGCGCGCAGTGGTTGATGAAGCTCAGCTCTTAGGTGACGAACTCAGCCTGGCAGTCAAAGACGTGGTAGACCGCCCGGGGTCAGAAAGACGGTTTCTGCTGACCGGCTCGGCCCGGATCGGCAGGACCGGGCTTGGGGGCGCGGATCCTCTGGCTGGACGGGTGGAGCGCTGGACGCTTGACCCGTTTTCCGCCTGCGAAGTGCGCGGCGACCCCGAGGCACTGACCAGCATGATTGACGGCCTATTTGGGGAAGTACCCTCCACAAACTCAGGTCGATCCTGGGACACAAAGCTCCCCTCCGACTGGATGAAGACTGGCGGCATGCCACCTTGGTCACTTGGCTCGCTGGCCGACGCGCGTCGCCAGAAACTTGCCGGCGACTGGCGCGACGGCGTACTAACCGAGCATGTTTTGCCCGGTGAAGGCCGCTGGGACCTGGCGGTGGCCCGCACCGTGCTAGACGGGCTGCTGCGCGGCGCGGCCACCAATCTAAACGTGACGTCGATGGCAGAACGCCTTGACCTGGACCCACGAACAGCCAACCGCTACATAGACGTTCTGGAACGACGTTTCCAAGTCAGGTTCCTACCCAACCTGAGTCTGGGCCCAGCCAGACAAACCAGGCGAAACGCCAAGGTTCATCCCGTCGACCTGAGTTTGGTCCGCCAGTCTCTGGCCAAGGCCAACCCTGAGGGCCTGAATCAGCCAGAAACCATTGGCCGATTGTTCGAGACATGGGTGGTCAACCAGGCCCTGGCAGGCAGGCCATTTGCCAAGCAGCCGACAGAGGCCTACTCGTGGCGGACTAGCCGCGGTAGCCACGAAGTGGACTTGGTCCTGGTGTCCAGTGACGGACGCCGGGTTGGTTTGGAAGCTAAGTCCTCGACCACAATCCACCCTGCGGACTCGAGAGGCCTGCGGGCTCTAGAGGCCGAACCTGGGGGCCTGCACGCCGGGTATGTGGTCTACCCGGGAAGCGCTCTGATCCGCCTGGGCGAACGCATTTGGGCGTTGCCAGTGCAGGCGTTTCTCGAAGGCTGGACCAGCCCGGCCCAACCCATCTCGACTCCAGCTAGTGACAGGAGACCCGTCAAAATGACCCACGCTGGAAAGGAGGCGCCAGACCCGCCGGCAGCCAGCCTGTTTGTCTCCTATGTGCACGAGGACGACGCCTACCTGGACAAGGCCATCACTGACTTTGCCGCCGACTTGGCAGAGGCCTACCACTTCGCCTATGGGCGGCGCCTCGATGTTTTCACAGACCTTGCGCTGCGGTGGGGCGAGGACTGGCAAAAACGACTCGACCAAGAGGTCGAGCAGACTGCGTTTTTCTTGGCCAACGTCACGCCCAGATACCTTGGAAGCCCTCAATGCCGCGACGAGATCGTCAAGTTCGATGCCGCCGCCACCAAAGCCGGCGAACCTCGGCTGGTACTCCCGGTCTTTTGGCAGCCAGTGGAAGGACTGGCGGCAGCCGACCCGCAGGACCCCGTCTACCGTTTGGTGACCACGGCGCAGTACCAGGTGGCGACGGACTTGCCCAGTCTCCAACGAGGCTCAGCGACGTACCGACAGCGAACCGAGGAACTTGCCGCGCGCCTTCACGACACGATTGCCGCCCGGGAGCGGAGTGGTCCGGCCGCCCCACCCAGCGCCGGCCCGCCGGTGGAGGCACCGGATTTTTTTGACGCGGTGGAGCAGCTGGAACCGGCCGCCGGCGAATTCGCTGAGGCACTGGAGGAGGTCCTGGGCTCGGTTGGCCTGGTGTTCGATGACCTTGGTGCCGGCGGGCCAAACGCCGCAGTAGTCTCCAGGCACCGGACTCGGTTGGACCCGGCCGTGAAGCGACTGAATCACGCCAAAACCAACCTGGTGTCCGTCTGGAACGCAGTGGCGGATCCCTTGCGGGGACTCACCGGAAACCGACAAACCAGGTCACAACTCAACATCGAAGCCCTGAGGACACAACTCCTGTCCTTGGCCTCCGTGGACCTACCCGAGCTGAGCCAGATCGTCGACCCGCTCCAAGGCATAAGCAAACTCTCGCGCCAGCTGCGCCCGTCAATGCAGGCAATCATCAATGCAATTCGCGCCATCGACGCTATTCGCACGCAAGCCCAGGCCTGGGCGGATGAGCTCTGACGATGCCACGAGCGTTGGCAGCGGGGTATGACACGCTCGATCCGATTGCAGAACACCGGATGGATTCGTTGCAGAACGCCGGATAGAAGCAACTCCGTGTAGCGACCGTTCGCCGCTCAGGGCACTGTCAGTAGACGGGGCCTTGCTGCAATCTGTTGAATAGAACTCCTGTAATCTGTTGAATAGAACTCCTGCTAACTGTACAGTAGGGTCATGGACTACCAGCCCAGAGCCGTAGATGGCCTTCTCTCTGAGATGGTGAGAGGTTTGCCCGCAATCTCGGTCGAAGGGGCCAAGGGGGTCGGCAAGACAGCCACCGCTGAGCGACTGGCTGCGTCGTGTGTGCAGCTGGATCGTGCCGGCCACCGAAGCAATGTTGCCGCAGACCCACAGATCGTCGCTTCCCACGCACCGCCTGTGCTGATCGACGAATGGCAGCTTGTCCCAGAAGTCTGGGATGTGGTCCGCCGTGAGGTTGACCGCGACCGCGCCCCAGGGCAGTTCATCCTGACCGGCTCGGCAACTCCGTCCCCAAGGGCAAAGATCCATTCAGGTGCCGGGCGAATTGTCCGGCTGGTCATGCGCCCCATGACCCTGCCGGAGCGGGGCATCAGTAGTCCAGCCGTATCTTTGACAGGTCTTCTCACTGGGTCTGACCCAGTTGGCAGACACACCACGGACGTTAGTCTGACGGACTACGCACGCGAGATAATCGCATCTGGGCTCCCTGGCATACGGCAGGACCCACCATCGCTGAGGCACCGCCAACTGGACTCGTACATTGACAACGCCTTGGAGCGTGACATCCCCGAGTTGGGCGTTGCCGTGCGTCGGCCAAGGGCCCTCAGGGCTTGGCTCGCCGCGTTCGCGGCCGCCACCGGCACGACCGCCAACTACACCACAATCCTCAACGCTGCAACGCCGGGGCAGGGCGACAAGTTGTCCCGGCAAACATCGGCGGCGTACCGCGAACTGCTCGAACGCATTCGCCTGCTCGAACCACTACCAGCGTGGATTCCCGCCTTCAACCCACTGAGCCGCCTTGGCCAAGCACCAAAACACCACTTGGTCGACCCAGCGCTGGCCGCGCGCTTGCTGGGAGCTACAGAGAAGTCACTGCTTGACGACACCGCGGCAGGGGCGAACCTTCGTTTAGGTTCGCTACTAGGCGCTCTGTTCGAATCGTTGGCGGTGATGACTGTGCGAGTGTTTGCAGAATTGGCCGGAGCACGGGTGTCACACCTGCGAACCGGAAACGGCGACCACGAGATCGACCTGATAGTAGAGCGCGACGACCACCGTGTTTTGGCCATTGAAATCAAACTATCCTCGTCGGTCGGCAACCACGACACGAAGCACCTGAACTGGCTCGAGTCAAAAATCGGTGACAGGCTGGTCGACAAGGTTGTGATCAACACCGGTCCCTTCGCCCACCGCCTGCCCGGTGGCGCGGCAGTGGTACCCCTAGCTCTGCTCGGGCCATGACGAGCTACCAGCCGACGTCGATAAGGACTCTCGCCCCGTAGTAACCTCCACCCCTGGCCGGGTAGAGGTACAAGTTGCCCAGAGAGTCCCGGGCGGCGACATCGGCCAGGCCGTCGCCGTTCAGGTCCGTTCCTGCCGCCAGGTAGTAACCCTGCCAACCGTGGCCCACCTGGATCCTCGGGGCGAAGGTGCCATTGCCCTTGCCGGCATACATGAACAGGTTCCCGCCGGCATCAACCGCCAAGATATCGGCCCGGCGATCCTTGTTTACGTCCCCGGCGGCATAAGAATTGAAGCCCTTCCAACCTTGGCCCACCTTCGGATAGGGGGGCTTGAACCCGCCTTTGCCGTTTCCGGCATAAAGGTGCATGTCACCAGTGGCTTCCTTGATCACCAGGAGGTCAACTGTGCCGTCCCCATTTAGATCGCCTGCCGGGATCACATGGTGGCCACCCCAGCCCTGGCCAATCTGCACGCCGTTGGAGATGCCGCCTTTTCCGTTGCCTCGGTAGAGGAACATCTTCCCGTTCCTAGTATCGACCGCCAACAGGTCGTTCCGGCCGTCTTTGTCCCAGTCGCCTGGCGCAAAGATGCTCATGTCGCCCCAGCCAGTACCAAGGCGGGTTCGCGGCCACAATGACCCGCTGGCCGATGCTGGATACCGCCACAGAACACCAGCTTGATCAACCGCCAAGACATCACCATGCTTACCGCCAGCCAAGGAGGGCGACAACACGATCTGAGCCATCCCCTTGGACGGCGAAGGCGAAGGCGACGGCGACGGTGATGGTGAAGGCGACGGCGACGGTGGCGCGGGGCTTGGTGATGGGGGCGGTGGCTTGGGCGCCGGGGCCGGGCCGCCGGTTAGCTTCAAATAGCCCACACCACCGGCACCCCTGACCTGCACCGGCACGGTGCTGGTAGTTTCGCTGGCATTGCCCAGCTGGCCAAACCAATTCCCGCCCCAGGCCCAAACCGATCCGTCTTGCCTCAGCGCCAGGTTGTGGGCGCTGCCGGCCGAAATGGCGGTAATACCGTTGAGGCCATCAACCGGCACTGGGGCGCTTTTTGCCGTGGTGGTGCCGTCACCCAGTTCGCCTTGCTGGTTGGCGCCCCAGGCCCAGATCCGGCCGTCTGACTTCAGGGCGACGGTGTGATGCTGCCCGCCGGAAATGGCTCTAACCGCGCTGAGACCCTTCGCCGCAACTGGCTTGGCGTTGTGCGCCGTGGTGCCATCACCCAGCTGGCCAAATTCGTTCCCACCCCAGGACCAGACCGTGCCGTCAGCCTTGAGGGCGGCTGAATGCCAGTCCCCGGCCTTGACCATTTCGACCTGGCTGAGGCCCTGTACCTGGATTGGCGCACTGTAAATGGTCTGATTGGTACCGCCACCCAACTGGCCATCATTGTTGAAACCCCAGGCCCAGACGGTGCCATCGGCCGCCCGCGCCACCGTGTGTTGGTTGCCAGCCTTGATGGCCTTGACCGCGCCAAGTCCTTTCACCTGAACCGGCACCAAGCGGTCAGCTGAGGTCATGTCACCCAACTGACCGTGGTAGTTGCGACCCCAAGTCCAGGCAGTGCCGTCATGTTTCAAGGCCACGGCATGCGAACCCCCGGCCGCTATGGCCGCCACGTTGGTCAGGCTCTTGACCTGCACCGGCACGCTGCGATCGACTGTGGTGCCGTCTCCAAGCTGACCGGAGGCGTTGTAGCCCCAGGACCAGACCGTGCCGTCGTTCCTCAGCGCCACCGTCCAGGCGACTCCCGCCGCCACGGCGGTAACGTTCTGAAGGCTCTTGACCGGCACCGGCACGCTGCTGGCGGCAGTGGTGCCGTTACCAAGCTGACCGAAGGAGTTGCCGCCCCAGGTCAAGACCGTGCCATCGGCTTGCAGCACCACGGCGTGGTTGGCGCCGGCCGCAATCATCGGCGTGGCTGTTATGGCCGCAGCAGCTGGCGCCGCAGCCAGGCCGCCCAAAGCCAGGCTGGCGGCGGCTAGGAGTGAAAACAAGACAAGTGGTCGGGTGGGTCTCATGGCGTACTAGCGCTTTCTGATCGGCTTTGAGGTCGAGCCGGTGGTGTGCCGAAGTCAGCTGGGGGTGCGCACCGCCTGGAATGCACCCAACAATAAGCAGACCGTGTCCGCCGCACCGCGCAATTGGGGCCCCTGGTCAAAATGCGGACGCCCGGTCGACCTCCGGATCAGGCTGTGGTGTTACTCCGCGAGATCCTGAACCAAAGCTGGGATCAGTTTGACCAGGGCATTCCAAATCAGATCGTCATCGACGTGGTCGTAGTGATGGGCCACCAGGTTTCGCATCCTGGCTATGTTCCGCCAGGCGATTTGCGGGTGCCGGTCTTTGAACTCTTCCGGCAGCCTCTCAGTCACAGTGGCCACCTTGATCAGAATCCGTTCACCGGCGTTGCGCAACAGGGAGCCCTCTGGGGAATCGGCGGCAAAGGCCGCGCGGCCCGGGGCGGTGACATAGGCGGCTTGCTCGGCGAAAGTGGTCAGGTCACCAAGCAAGTGTGCGACTTTCTCGGGACTGGTCACAGTGGCACGGCCTCGTGACGGATGGACTGCACAAAACGACTGGATGATCCCATCGAGACGACATCAACCGACACTGCCAGCAGCGAGCTTAGTTCTTCCTCCAGTGCTAGAAGATCTGTTATGTCGGCGTTCTGATCGAACTCGACCATGACGTCAAGATCGGAATCCCAACTGTCGGTTCCTTTGGCCACCGACCCAAAGACGTATCCGGCCTTGCCCCGGTGGCGGGTGATCAGCTCGAGAACCTTTGGTCGCATGGACGCCAACATCACCGAGGGAGGCACCCTGAGATGCTGCTCGACCGCCGCCTCCACCGCCGCAGTGGGTTGCCTCCTGCCCGACTCGATGGCTGACAATTGAGGCTGCTTCACGCCAGAGCGTTCAGCCAGGTCGCGCTGGGACAGGCCCAACAGGCCGCGCCGGGTTCGCATGGCATGGGCGGTCAGTGGCATGCACTCATGATAACAAGTGTGTTATCGCCATGCTGGCCCGCAACAATCGCGCTTTGGGCGTCAAGGGACCGGCCGGTTCGGATCGAGGTGAACGGTTGAATGACTGGCCCTGAGCGTTTGCCCAGTTGGGCAGAAATGACAGTGATTGAAATGTTCATGTCGATCTGCACTTCAACCACCCTGGCGCCTAGGCCGTAATGAACGCAGCGGCCAGGTTGGCGTAAGTGCGGGCGGCCACCTCGACCTGGTCCAGAGGCACAAACTCATCCGGTCGGTGGGCCTGGAGCAGGTCGCCTGGACCATAGACAGCCCCCGAAATACCGGCCGCAGCCAGCATCTCCACCTCGCAATAGGCCCTGAAGATCATGGTTTCTGGCGCCACGCCGGCGGCCCCGAGGTGGGCCCGCTCCAAAGCCGTCACAGTCTCAGAGGACGGCTCAGCCTGCCACGGCCTAAAGAACTGGTTGCAGACCAAATCGCCATCCAACCCGCGGGCGGCCAGCACCTCGGCAAACAGCCCCCGCAGCTGGTCGATCACAGCCTCGATGTCCTCGCCCGGCAGCACCTGGCGATCAAAGTCCAGCCGGCAGGAGTCTGGCACCAAAGTGACACCGGTACCACCTTGGATGACACCAAGGTTCAGGCTCGGATCGACCGGGAAACCCAGCTCTTGCCCTAGGCCACGCAGGGATCGCCGGTAGTCCTCTAGCGCTCACACCACCTGGTTCATCCCGCCGATGGCGTTGTCCCCCAGCTCGGCCATACCGGTGTGGGCCGTGCGCCCGCGCACCCAGGCAGTGAACTCGGCCGCCCCCTGGATGGCCCTGGCCACCCCCAGCGAGGTCGGCTCACCGACATAAGCTCTGGTGCACTGGGCCAGCGCGCCGTTATCCAGCAGCGCCCTGGTGCCCTTGAACCAGACTTCCTCATCAATTACGGCGGCCAGCATTAGACCACGGCGACGCGGCGGCCCCACTTGAGCCACGGCATCGGCCGCGGCCACCATTGCCGCCAGCCCGCCTTTCATATCGCAAGCCCCGCGCCCATAAAGACGGCCGTCCACCACCTCGCCACCCAGCGGGTCAACGCTCCATAAGCCCAGGTCACCAACCGTAACCGTATCCAGATGAGCGTGCAAAAGCAGAGTCTCGGGGCTGTCGCCAGCCAAGCGGCCAATCACGTTGGGCCGGCCCGGTTCAACCTCCGCCAGTTCCACTTCCATACCGCAGGCAGCCAGTCTCTCAGCCACCAGCCGGGCGGCGGCCTCTTCGTTGCCGGGCGGGTTTTGCGAATCAGCCCTGACCAGGTCACGCAGGAAGTCATTCATGGCTTTGACATTGACCTTAGCTCCAGGGCCGGGTTCAGTCACTTTGGCCGATGCCGGTGCCCTGGCCTTTAGCTTTTCGCTGCCCAAGACGACTTGACCGGTTCCGCGAATGGTCTTGGTCAAATGGCGGGTTAGCTCCAAAAAGCGCGGCTGGGTCTGCATTTCGACCCGTCTGGGCCGAGGCAGATCGACTACCACCTCAGTGTGGATGCGGCCGGGGCGGGGTGTCATGGTGACAACCCGGTCAGAAATGAAGGTGGCTTCCTCGATGTCGTGTGTGACGAACAGCACGGTCAGCCGGTGGGCCTCCCAGATTTGCGTCAACAGCTCCTGCATTTCCTGGCGGGTGATGGCATCGAGCGCACCAAAGGGCTCATCCATTAGCAGGATCTTGGGCCGGTATGACAACGAGCGGGCCAAGGCCACCCTTTGTTGCATGCCGCCTGACAACTGCGCCGGATAGGCCTGCTCAAAGCCAGTCAGCTTGACCAGATTCAGCAGCTCGGTGGCTCGGGCGCGGCGTTCGGCCGGAGTAATCGGTTCGGCCCGAAGGGCGAATTCGACGTTATTCACTGCGTTGAGCCAGGGCAGCAGGGTGGCCTGTTGGAAGACCACGCCCCGGTCGCGGCCCGGCGCTGTTACCGGCTGGCCGTCGACCAGCACCTCGCCTTCGGTTGGCTCGTCTAGGCCAGCAATAATCGAAAGCAGGGTCGACTTGCCGCAGCCAGAGACCCCAACCAGGGAGACGAACTCGTTTTGGCCCAGATCTAGATCCACATCGACCAAGGCGGTTAGATCGCCAAAACGCTTGGACAAGCCTCGGATCACAACTTTGGGCGCAGTTGACATCAGCGGGCCTTTTGGTAGCTGAACAGCGCCCGGCCCAGCGCCCGCATGCCCTGGTCAAAGAGCAGCCCCAACAGGCCAAGTACCAGCAGGTAGCCAAAAATGGTGTCGGTGGCGAAGTATCTCTTGGCAACTGTCAAGCGGTAACCCAGCCCGCCGGTGGCCGCAACCAGCTCTGCTACCACCAGCCAGGTCCAAGCCCAGCCCAGGGTCATTCTCAAAGCGTCGTAGATACGCGGCCAGGCGGCCGGGAAAACGATCCGGAGCAGGATTTGGGCGCGGTTCATACCCAGTGTCTCGCCCAGGTGGACCATGGGCTGGGGCACTTGCCGAACCGCGTCTGCCACCATTAGCGCCTGCTGGAAAAATGTGCCCATCCAGATCAGCAGGAACTTGGCCGCGTCGCCGGTGCCAACCCAGATGACCGTCAAGGTGACAAAAGCCACCACCGGCATATAGCGGATAAAGTCGAAGAGCGGCTCCAAGGCCGCCTCGACCCTGGCGGAAACCCCCATCAGCGGCCCTATCACCAACGCCATGGCCGAGGCAATCAGATAGGCCACGGTGATGCGGTAAACCGACAAGCCAATGTCGCTCCAGAGCGTGCCGTTGGCCGCCAGCTCACCTAGCCGGCGGAAAACGGAGCTCAGCGGTGGCAGGAAGATCTTGTCAACCAGGCCGGCCGCGGTCACCAACCACCACACCCCCAGCAGGGCGGCGAATGTGCTCAGCGCGATTACAAGGTATTGGCGCCTCGAAATGCGTTGGCGCACTCGCGCCCGCCGGGGTGACAACTGACTACCGGTTAGGGCAGGAAGCTGGCGTCGATAATGGTCGCCGGTTCAACACTGCCGTCAAGCAAGCCGGCCTTGACGGCCGCCTCCTGGACCGCCGGCATAATCAGCTGGAGGTAGTCGCCGGTCAACAGCTGGGTGTTGGCGTTCAGGTCGAAGAACTCCACCCCATCGAAAGCCGTGGTCAGGTCTTCAGGGTTCTCTCCCACGCCATCGGCAATAATGGCCCGGCCCGCCTCAGGATTGGCGTTGTAGAAATCGAGCGCCTGCCCCCATGATTTGATCAAGGCAGTGACGGCCTCGGGGTTTTCCGCGATGAAAGCGTCAGAGACCATCAACACATCAGAAATCAGCCCCTCTTTGACGCCGGCTTCGTAAAGCACCTGGACGCCGTTGCCTTGGGACATGGCCTCGGTGATATACGGCTCGTAGGTGACGGCAGCCGGTACCCGTCCGGCCATCAGGGCGTTGCCAGCGTCGGCCGCACCCAGCGGCACCTTGGTGACATCGTCAATGGTCATACCAGCCTCTAGTAAGGCGTAGTTGAGCAGCAGATCAGAGGTGGCACCTTCCTCATAGGCCACCTGTTGGCCCTTCAGCCCGGCGACGGAAGTGATCGAACCGTCGGTCAAAATGGCGTCTGCCGAGGTCGAGGCGTCCAACAGCAGCACAATCTTGGCTTCGACACCTTGCTCGGCCATGAGCAGAGCACCGTGGGAGGCGACGTTCAGGCCGTCGACTTTGCCAGCGGCCAGGGCGGCCAGCATGTCGGCATCAGCTTCGAAGTCAATCAGGTCGACCTCAAGGTTGTTTTCGGCGAAATAGCCCTGGTCCTGGGCGATGTACCAGGCGCCGTAACCCAGCCACGGCTGGATGGCGATGGAGACTTTGATTGGGGATCCGCCCTGGGCGTTGTCCGTTGCCTTGGTGTTGTCATTGGTCGAATCAGAAGAACAGCCAGCCAAGGCCAGCATTAACAATGCGGCAGCGGCGGTGAGTCGAGCGGTCTTAAGCATTTTGCCATGGCCTTTCGGGGGGCTAAACGTGCTCCATCACGCTACCGGATGGCCTTGGCCGCCGTCATTGGCAAAAGGTCTGCTAAGGGGCTGGCTAACGCCCTGACTAGTAGCGACTACTCACCGACCCGGCGGCTGGCCTCATTGGGTGCCAAACCAACCGAACCGCTGGTGCTTGGCCGGGAGCACTAGCCGGCACTGGGTGTCAGGCCCATCCAGCCTGTCGGTGGTTGCGGCGAGGGCTCGGCGTCTTGGTCGGTGAAAGGCTGGGCATTACCGAGCCACCGCCTCAACTCCGGTCCGTGGATCAGCCGGTAAGGGAAAGCGGCGGTCCGGGTGCGGCGTTCGAGGCCGCCGATGTCGCACCGGCCGCCAACCACTATGACGTTGCCAAAGCGCCGGCCCCTTATGACCGCCGGTTCTGTGCCCACCACCACTTGGTCAAAGGCGCTGAGCACACCGGCCACCAGTCGCTTGGCGTAGTCCAGGGGGGCGTGGTCGGTTAGGTTCATGACCATGGTGCCGCCAGGGCGCAGGACCCGTTTGTTGTCTTCAAACCACTGACAGGTGCCCAACTCAGCCGGCACCTGGGCGCCGTCAAAGGCGTCTGTTACCACGACATCGGCGTAGTTGTCGCGCAACGCTGACATGCCTGCCCGGCCGTCCTGCGGGCGCACCTTGATGCCACTGCGGCGCGGCAGTGGCGCTACCTGGCGCACTGCCTGGGTCAAGGCAGCATCAGGCTCAAGGACAATTTGGGCCGAGGTGGGACGGGTGTGGGCAATGTGGCGGGCAATGGTCATACCAGCGCCGCCAACGTGGATGGCGCAAATGCGCCGGCCCGGCTTGAAGGAAGCATCTATGACGTCGACGATCCTCTGGACGTAGAAGAACTCCAGGTAGGTCGGGTCGGCCGGGTCGACAAAGGATTGATCTGCCCCATCGCTCTGCACGGTCCAGGCCCCCGGCCGGTCCCTACTGGCCACTAGGCGCGGATCGTGTTCCACGCCAACACCCTATTTCAAGGCCACTGATACCGGTGACTCGGACCAGGCCCGGCCGGCAGCGGCGGCGGGGGCCTACCTACGTCTGCCCGGGTTGGCCTACAGCTGGACCACAGGCACCACGCCAGCGACGGCGGCGAAGTCGTCGACATTGCGAGTGGCCACGGTCAGGCCGTTGGCCAGGGCTGTGGCGGCAATCATCATGTCCATGCGGCGGGCGCGGTTCAGGCCACGTCCACCTCGCTGCGCGGCGACACAAAGCGCTCTGTAGGCCGGCAGTTCGGCCGCTCCAAACGGTAAGCCCTGGCCCAAGGCGGCCTGGACCGCGGCTAGCTGAATCACCGCTGCGGCCGCCACCATTGGGTTTGACGAAAACTCCCCTTCCATCAGCTCGGCGTAGCACAGGGTGGAAGTGAATAGCTCGATCTGGCCGGCATTCGGTCCCAGCAGCGCAAAGTCTGGCTCTTCGATCAGCAGGTTGGTGTCGAGCAGAAGCCTGATCATTCGCCCACCAAACCCATGGTGTCACGTCCGGCCTCTAGGTTTGCCAGCAAAAGCCGGCGGGCGTCATCGGCCAAACTGCCTTGCCATAGTTCGCTGGCGAGTCCGGGCGCAAGAATCACCGGACTGGCCGCAGCCTGTCCGGTGGACCTGCTCAAGGTGACACCTGTGTCGCGTCCTTGCACGGTTACTCGGTACTCCGCCTGCCCTTGTTCTACCGCCCGGACCAGGCGGGACGCGTGCTGCTGGAGCTCTCGAATGCCAATGCTGGTAGTCATGCGTCAAATGTAGCGCTTGAGCGGTAGATGGTCGTTGGCGGGATGGCCGTTGCCGCGTGAATCTGGCAGCGGTCGTTGTCACACCACGCCCTCCCACCGGCGATTGCGCGATGTGGGAGGATCGAGCCATGACCATCCCGCGGACAATTGGCCTGATTGGCGGCATGACCTACCACTCCACTGTCGACTACTACAAGGGCATCAATGACGGCGTGGCCGCCGCTCTGGGCGGGCATCACTCGGCCCGGGTGGTGCTGTCGTCTGTCGACTTCGAGGACGTCCGGGCATTTCAGGACGCCGGTGACTGGGACGGCGCCGGCCGGTTCCTGGCCAGCGAGGCAACAAAACTGGTCCAGGCCGGGGCCCAGGCGGTGGCGATCTGCACCAACTTGATGCACAAAGCTGCGCCCATCGTCGAGGACAGCGTTGACGTGCCGCTGATCCACATTGCCGATTCTGTGGCCGCTGAGGCCAAGCGACGCGGTTTGCGGACCCTGGGGGTAATGGGCGCCAAGTGGACCATGCGTGATCGGTTCTACTCTGATCGCCTGGCGACTCAAGGCCTAGCCTGCACCCAGGCCGGGGACGAGGATATCGAGTTGACCAACCAGATCATCTTTGAGGATCTGACTTTTGGGATTGTCCGGGAGGAATCGCGCCAAGCGCTGCTGGGCGTGGCGGCGCGACTAGCCCAGGCCGGGGCCGATGCCGTAGTGCTGGCCTGCACCGAGCTTCCGTTGGCCTTGCAGGACGGCGACGGCACGGTGCCGCTGCTGGATTCCACCAAATGCCACGTCAACGCCCTATTGGACTTCATTCTTGCCAGTGATCCGAGCGACGATGCCTAGCTGCCCCGGGGTTGGCTCCAACCGGAACGGGTGGCCAAACCTAAGCCCAGGTCGAACGCTCTGCCGCTAGCTCCGGTACATCAGCGGCGGGGCTGCTCCCAGCGGACGCCGGGGAAATGGCGGAAATCAGAATCGAATGTGATCACGGTGGCCTTGTGCTCACGGGCGATGGCCGCGAGGTGGGCGTCGTTGACCAGATCCGGGGACGCACTGGTCGCTGCCAGCATCTCCCGCAGGAAATCGGCGTGGCGGGAGCCAGCTTCAAGCACATGGGCTGAAGGCGCACCAAGCCAAGCGTCGACGAACTCCAGGGCGCCAGCCCGGGTCAGAGCCGGGTCGGCGACCCTAGGGTTAGTCGCCAGCCTGACGAAGCCGACCAGTGCAAACCAGGCGAAACCCACCGGCTCTCCCCTGGTCAGAGCCGCGTCGAGCCAGCCACGCGCGTCGGAATGATGCCGCGAGCCAGCGAAAGCGGCGTAGACCAGGACGTTGGTGTCGACCAGCTTCATGTGCCGGCACGCATCCTGTCCAGCTGGGCCTCGTCTTCAAGTGCACCAGCCAAGGCGTTCGCTTTGGTGACGTCCACCAGCAGGGTCGCCTTGGCCGTGGGCGACCGGAAGACGTAGTCGACCCGTCCTGGCGCCCCGTCTCGGATGGCGTCATTGAGCGCCTGCTTAAACGAGACACCCTTGGCTGCCATTCGCTCGCGAATAACCTGCTCCGTGTCGGGATCGAGGGTCACCGTTGTGCGCATGGCGCCATCATAGCATCACTGTTGATGCCTTGCTGCCATTCCAGCGCTAGAACAGGCGCTGATCCGAGCTGCTGTCTGTTGAGCCCGCTACGATAACTCTGGCCTCGGCCATGAGGTCAGGGTACGGATCGGCCAGGGGCTGACGGGCCGTCCGGAGATCGTCCTTTGCCTTTGCCAATGCGATTCCGGCCGTGTAGTAGCGGCCTTTGGTCTGCCCGTGGGCCACGAGCAGACCGAGATCAGATAGACGGGCCAGGTCGCGACTGGCTTGGCGGTCATCTACTTCGACGTGTGACACATAACGGGGTCTGGTGACCCGGAAACCCAACCACGCGTCGAAGAGGACGTCGCCAACTCTTGCGGGCAGGTTGTGGGCCAACATCAGACCATCAATGACTGCCCACTGTCGATTGGCCTCGTCGAATCGCCGCCTGACCGTTTGCGCCTGCATGTGGTGTGCCCGCAGATTGAAGCTCGTCCAAAGCCTGGCACTCCGTTCCGGATGCCAGGCCCCGGCCCCTGTGGCGGCCAGGACCGCGTAGTAGTCGCCCGTGTTCGCGCCCAGCCATTCCTCGATGCTCGAAAAAGGCGGTTCCAGTACATGGTCCATGGCCAACACAAGCGTCTGGAGTGCTCTGCCCATCCGTCCGTTGCCGTCTCGGAACGGGTGAATCATCACCAAGTTCAGGTGCGCCAGAGCTGCGGTGACCATGGGCGGTGACTTGCTCGCGTTGACCTGATCGACGAGTGCGGCCATCAGCTTTGGCACCAGCCTCGCATCAGGCCCCGCGTACGACACGCTGCCATCCTCCCTGGTGACGTAGATTGGGCCAGTTCGATAGTTGCCGGGGTTTTTGCTCAGGTCATGCTCCAGCAACATGAAGTGCATTGACCGGACAACTCCGTCGTCAAATGTGAACCCGGCACCCGTGCCCACATTGAGCACGTAGGTCAGCATGCGCCGGTATCCCAGAATCTCCGCCCAAGTGCGTTCATCTGCGGTGAGGGCCGCCTCCTGATCCACGGCGGCAACCGCGTCACCCTCGCTCACCACGTAGCCTTCAATACTGTTGGAACCTCGGATCGCTTTTGCCTGGGCTGATCGCCGCATGCTGCCCTGCCAGCGGCGCGGTGCCCTAAGGACCTGCGACAGCTCAAGACGCATTTGGTCGATTTCGGCGATCACAGCCTCGTCGTGCGCGCCCAGCCGGGGTGGTGTGAATACGCTGGCCATAACCCGTCCCTGCCTGAATGTCCTAATGATTAGGACACATGGTACCCTTCCCTGTCTCTATGTCCTAATCATTCGGACACGCTCCCGCCGGACTGCTCCGTGGCAAGCAGAGGAAGGACAGACGGCGGGTAACCGGCCGGGTGACCATGTAGGTCAGATCTGTGTGTCGCCTGGTTTGACATCCGCGATTGGCTGGCGCGAGGTGGCGCATGAGAGTCACATGGAAAGAAAAATGGCCTCTAACCTGGTGGGCGTAACTGGGATCGAACCAGTGACCTCTTCCGTGTGAAGGAAGCGCGCTCCCTCTGCGCCATACGCCCTCGGCACTGCGGCGAAAACCGATCCTAGCCCAGTCAGGGCGCCGCCACCAACCAAAGGCCTGGCAATTGGCACCGGGCGATGTGGGGTACCTAAGCTTCTTGGGCAGACGCGCCCACGTCGATGGCCCGGCGCGACACGGCTAACCGGTGGACAGCGGGGTTCGTCTCCACAAGCCGGCTGGCGGCCAAGCGACATCGGCCCGGCGACCGCGATTGGAACACGTCGAAGTAGCGCTGCCGCCGCTGCCAGCCGTTGGACCGGCGGGCACCCGATGGGGTATTCTCGGTGGTCGCGTGTGGGCATGGCTCACAGCACGCGGACGTGGCTCAGTTGGTAGAGCATAACCTTGCCAAGGTTAGGGTCGCGGGTTCGAATCCCGTCGTCCGCTCGACACTAACCTTGTACGGTGGAGTGGCCGAGAGGCGAGGCAGCGGCCTGCAAAGCCGTATACGCGGGTTCGAATCCCGTCTCCACCTCACAAGGGCCATTGGCGCAGGGGGAGCGCGCTTCCTTGACACGGAAGAGGTCGCTGGTTCGAATCCAGCATGGCCCACAACGAGGAAGGCCGAGCGCCAACGAGCTTGCTCGATTGGCCGAGGCCGACGAAGTTGTTGACGAGGTCCGTAGGACCGAGGAGCACCAAACCGGCTTGCCCTGTACGCACGCCCAGGTCACCTCTCGACCTAGGCCCCGGACGGCGCCTTGTTACGCCGTGCCTTGTGGAAATCCCACCGGAGGGTGGCTGCACCAAGCGTCGCAGAAAGAATGGTGGCGATGAGGATGCCAAGCTTTGCAGCGGCGATTCGCTCCACATCGGTGAAGGAGAGTTCGGTGATGAGCAGCGAAACGGTGAATCCTATACCGGTGAGGAACCCGATTGGAAGGAGATCGCGCAAACCGACCCCGTTCGACAGCCGAAGCGGCGTGATGCGGGTCATCAGCGCGGTGGTGCCCAAGACCCCCACGACCTTGCCGACTACAAGCCCCATCACGACGGCGACTAGCACCGGTTGGCTAAGAATGCCGGCTGGGCTGCTGCGGTCGACCAGCCTTACTCCCGCAGAAAAGAACGCGAAGACCGGAAGCGCGATCACTGAAGACAACGGTCGAATGGCCTTGTCGAAACGGTGGGTGCGTGGCCACGATTCGCCGTAGATCGCCCGGGCGGGCACGGTGAAACCGAGCAGCACGCCGGCGATCGTGGCATGGACACCAGAAGCATGCATTGCCCCCCACGCGACCAGAGCGACCGGCACAAATAGCCACCAGTGAGGGCTACGAAGGCGGACAAGTAGACCGAACACGACGACGGCGACCAAGGCAACGGCCAGGGCAAATAGGTCAACGTTCGAGGTGTAGAAGACAGTGATCACGATGACTGCCAAAAAGTCATCGACCACGGCAAGAGTCAGCAGAAACGCCCGCAGTGCATGAGGCAGTCCGCGTCCAAACATCGCCAGCACGGCGAGCGCGAATGCTACGTCTGTGGCAGTGGGAATGGCCCATCCGTGCAACGCGCCAGGATTACCGAGCCCCACCACTAGGGCGGTGAACACTACAGCCGGCAGAATCATGCCTCCGACGGCCGCCAACACCGGCACGGCCGCCTCCTTCGGCCGGCGCAGGCTACCTGCTACCAGTTCGTGCTTGAGTTCGACGCCAACGACGAAGAAAAACACCGCCAGCATGCCCTCGACGGCCCAGGAAGACAGCGGCAACGCCAAACCCCATTTTGTTGGGCCGAGGACCGCACCGGACAATGCCTCATAGGTCTCCCACCAAGGTGAATTCGCCCAAACCAGCCCCGCTGCCGCGGCGGCAAACATTAGTGCCCCGCTCGTGGTTTCCCGAGTTAGCCAGTCACGCGCCGACCCGGCAGCTAATAGCAGCTTTGTCAAAACGAGCCTTTCCCAGTCGCGATCACACCCACCGCATGAGGATGCGCGCCGACCAGACTTCCCGGCTCACCGCCAACGAGTCTACGGGACTTGGCGGAATCCGGTGGGGGCGGGCCGTCTCAAGTGGCTCCAACGATGACTTCAGCTAAGGCCTCCGGCTTTGACCACATGGGCCAATGGCCGGTCGGCAAGTCGACATAGTGCGCATCGGTGAGGTCGGCCAGGGCAGCAAACATGCCCGCACCGGTGGCCATTTGGCGAACGGCCGGGCTGGGGATTGAACAGCAGATGATGGTCGCTGGTACCCGGTTCCGGGCTGGGTTGTTGAGCCTAATGGCCTCGCGCAGCGGTCCGGCCGGGTGGGGCACCGCCCGGGCCCGGAAACGTCCGCGCGCCTCATCGTCGAGCCCTGCCAGGCTTGCACCGTTGGCTTCGAGCTGCGCCCAGCTGGGCAACGGCACCTCAACTGTTTTCTGGTCAAGGTCCGGGCGGGCGACAGTCCCATCAGCAACGGGGCCGCTGTCAACGTAGACGACTCGACTCACTGTGTCAGGGGCCTGGTCAAGAACGGCAGTGGCCAGCCCGCCCGCGCCGCTGTGCGCGACAACCACGACCGGGCCGGCCGCGCCACCGATGACGTCAACCATTGCTGAGACATGGTCGACCAAGCCAATGCCGTCCCGCCGGGTCTCGGGTGACTCGAGGCCCGGCAGGGTCACCGCCACCGTTGACAAGCCGGCCTGCGACAGGTATTCCGCCACCTCGTCCCAAGCCCAGCCGCCCAACCAGTGGCCAGGAACGAGGACCACCAAAGGAGAGTTCTTCATATTCATGAGCTCTACTATGCACCCGTCATATGTCACCCCTATGTCACCAATTCAGATACGATTTCGCTTGTGAACCGCACGGACCGGCTCTACGCGCTGCGTGAAGAATTGCGCCGGGCCGGGGCGAGCGGCCGCAGCGCGGCTCGACTGGCAGAGCAATTTGAAGTCTCCGTCCGCACAATCAAACGCGACATCTCGGCTTTGCAGCACGGTGGTTTTCCGGTGTGGGCCAGGCCCGGACCCAGCGGAGGTTACGTCGTTGACGCTTCGGCCACCTTGCCGCCGGTCAACATCACCGCCACTGAGGCCTCGGCCCTAGCCGCCGCGCTGGCGGTCTGCCGGGGCCAGCCCTTCGCTCGACACGGCGCCACGGCCATGACCAAGCTGCTAGCCGTCATGGACAAAAGCACCCGGGCCCAGGCCAGGCGGCTGTCCAACCGAATCTGGATCAACGACACTGGCCAAGCCCTCGACTCGGCCGTACTTGGCCGGATTGAGCAGGCCCTGCAGGAAGGCCGCGTACTCAATTTGAGCTATTTGGACGCGGACCAACAACTCACCTTTCGCCGAGTTGACCCACAGCTGCTGGCCTGTTCGGCTGGAGACTGGTACCTCGTGGCATACTGCCGGCTACGTGGGCAGATCCGCCGGTTCCGGATCGACCGCATCAAACAAGCCACCCTCACCTCTGAAGTCGCTACCGAAATCCCCCTAGACGCCATCGGCCAGCCACCGGCATCAGCACGCCCTGTCACCCGCCAATAAGACTGCAGCTGCCCCAAGGCATACATGCGGTCGGTTGCGCAGACGGTGGGTATTCTGGGCGGCGTGGGACGGCTAGAGGATATGACGCTGGAGCAGCTGTGGCAGTTGTTCCCCATCCAGCTCCGACCGCATAATCCCGCCTACGCCAGCTGGTTCGCTGAGGAGGCCGCCAGTTTGCAGGCCTTACTAGTCGACAGCGCCGAGCGCATTAGCCATATTGGCTCGACCGCAGTGCCAGGCTTGGTGGCCAAACCAATCGTTGACATTCTGCTTGAGTTGGCGCCCGATGCCGAACTCGACGCTACCGTGGCGGCCCTAGTTGGAGAGGGCTGGCTGGTTATGTCCAAGGCCGGTGGCAATGACTTCCGGGTCGATCTAAACAAGGGCTACACGGCGCAAGGGTTCGCCGATCGGGTGTTCCACCTGCATCTGGTTCCACCAGGCGACCACGACGAACTCTACTTCCGTCATTGGCTGCGCCAAAACCCGCCAGCCTGCGCCAAATATGAAGCCCTCAAGCGTGACCTGCTGGCCAGCTTCGAGCACAACCGTGACGCCTACACCGCCGCCAAAACCGATTTCATCAGGTCCATCACCGAACAAGCCCGCCAGTCCGGCCTGCCATAGATCGGTGTCACGCTGACCAGGGTCGGCATAGCAAAACCGCTTGCCGTTACTACTCGACTACTAGCCCCGCCGGGCTCGTGGCGCGACTGAAGAGGATGGGCAGGGGCCACTTTTCGTTATACGATATTGATGTGACGGAAACAGAAACGATCGGCGGCCGGCCGGTCACGGAAAAGCAAATCGCCGAGTGGGCAGCCGAGGCAGAGGCGGGCTACGACGTGGCCGCGCTGAAAAGGCGTGGACGGGGCCGTCCGGGGCGCGGGGCCGAACCATCGCAGGTCGTGGCGCTGCGCCTTACCTTGACGGAGTTGGCCGATCTTGACGGACGGGCCCGGCGTGAAGGAAAAAGCCGTTCGGAAGTCATCCGCGAGGCGCTGGTGGCCTCGGCCACGTGAAGGTTCACGATTCGGCGCTGCGCCACGGGATCGGCGTGGAGGACGCGATCCAAGCGGCTGTCTTTTCATTGTGGGTCGAGGACCTCGACGGGGATAGACCCTCCCGCCAGTTGCGGCTTGGTTTCGACACCCGCGGTCGCCTCCTAGAGACGGTGGTGCTCGTATTTGACAGCGGCAACCAGTTGGTTATTCACGCCATGAAGGCACGACCCCAAATGATCGACCTCCTCCCCTAGTTGCTGTGGAGCCACCCGCTACCAACGACGCGTGAGGTTGTCGCCGTTTGCCGGACAGTTTCCTGTTTCGCTGTGCGGCCAGCGGATGGCAAGGTGACCTCCACAACCCAGGCAACCGGCATCGGGCAGAAACCGGGAAGCGGCCAGCCCCTATTGCCGAATTAGCTCCGCAACTTGGAAAGCCATTTCGAGGGACTGTTGGTGATTGAGCCGGGGGTCAACCAGCGTCTCGTAGCGGCGCGAAAGTCCCTGGTCGTCAATCCTCTCCGAACCGCCTAGAACCTCGGTGACATCA
>WQXJ01000039.1 GCA_009784895.1 Micrococcales bacterium
GGTTCTGGTTCATCGAACGGGTCGGGTTCTGATTCCAGTACTACCGCCTGCAACGGTACCGATCCAGAGTCATCCTCGGCGTGAGTCAACCAGACCTTGCCGGGGAAGTAGACCAGCCCAGCCACAAGGCTGGTCAACAACAGCAGTCGCCCCAGTTTCCTCACTGAGCTTTCACTTTCTCTCGGCCAGCCGAACTGCCGGTGGCAACGCCAGCAGGGTCGGTGCTAATGGTTTCAGTGCCGGCTTCCGCCTGAGTCTGGGCGATCCAAGCCGCGACGTGCTCGGCATCACGGCGTCGGCGCCGGCGAAGAAGCAACGTGCCTCCGCCTCCGCCGATCACCAGGATCGCCAACACCAGCCACGGCATTGCCCAAACGAAGGCGTCACGCTCTACCACCGGCAGCGGTCCAGGATCAGGGGCATCCCCATCTACCGCTGACCGCAAAAGCAACTTGGGTTTGACGAAGCCAACTTGGGGCACCTTGGCTAGATCGTAGGTGACCGTCCGGGAGCTTCCGGGCAGCATCTCTTGAAGTTCGACTTCCATCGTTTGGCCGATGGCGATGCCGGACCAGGTGCTGCCGGTCAGGGTCACGGTGCCAGACAGGGCCACGTTTCCGCTGTTGCTAAGCACAGCATTGACTCGTACCGCGCCACTGGTGGGGAGAAGGCCACCAGTGTGAGTGGCTGAGAAACTACTGAGAGTGAGTGCAGGCTGCAATTCGCCGGCCACCCGAACATACATCCTGGTTGCCACCCGCCGCTCGACAGCTATCTCGCCTTCGCCCACCACCGAGGCCGAGGCCACGATGCCGCCGGCATGGTCACCGGGCGTGGCGTCGGCCGGAACGTCTAACTGGAAGCCAATAACCTGGGCTTCCGCCGGTTTTAGTTCAAGGGCTACTTCCGTTTCGCCACCTGCAAAAGTGACCCATGAGCCCGCATCTGTCGACTGCGCCTTCGATTCGATCAAAGCAAAGGCGCCGTCTTCGGCGTTGAAGGCGTCTGCCGCCAGTACGGTTACCGTTATTGGCGTCGACCCGGGGTTAGAGACTCTGACGAAGTCTGAGACTGTCTGGCCCGGCTCGATTTGGTAGCTAAAGCGGCTGCGATTGTCTAGGCCGTTTTTGTCGGCCGGAGCAATGGAGATGCCGATGGTCTCGCCCTCGGCCTGAGCGCTGGTGGACGCTAACATCCCTGAGCCGGTGAATACCAGGCTAATGACCGTCGCGGCAAATAGGTTTCGGACGATTCGGCCAGCCATTTCCTTTTTCATTTGGATTCCTCTTCAATACGGGCGCATCGTAGGTCGGAAGGTGGCTGTCTGTGTCCGAGGCTGGATTCCGCCTCGGACACAGACAGCCTATTTACCACGTCGGACTTGCGGTCATTCGGCATAAGCCCTTTCCAGAAGTCCGGCTCTTGGTTCTTTTTTGATAACTAGGCCTCTTGACTCACTTGGAGACCAACGTCAACGTGAGGACCGAGGTATAGGTTCCAGGGACTGCACCCAGCGGAGCCAGGAATGACAGGTCGGCGTCGAAGTCCGCCTTGTTGTTGTGGTTGCCCGCCAGCAACTCGGCAAAGAGAGACGAGTAGACCGCCACACCTGCCGGCTGTGCGGCACCGAGTGTCGGAACGCCGGGGCCGGTGTTGGTCAGTAGTTTGGGAGCCAGGCCCAACGATGAATTGGCGATGGTATCTGTGCCACCGCTCAGGGTGAACGTGTCCACCGCAGTGTTCAGATCCCAACCCGGCTTGGAGATCAGTCGTTCGTCAATAACGCTAAATGGGCCAAGCTCACCAGTGGACAGCGAACGTCCAGATGCGTCGAGCGTTGGATTCCCAATCAGCGCAGGAGTGGAGTTGTCTGGTGCGATCAGCTTCAGCTCGCCGTCGGTTGAACGGGTGACTTCAGCCTCGAGGTCGCGCATGCCTTCCATGTCGGCTGATGCAATCACGATTCCGCCAGCCCAGCCGATGATGTCTCCAGTGGCGGCATCAACTACGGCAATCTTGTGCTCACCAGCCGGCAGACCGGCCACACTGACCGTGGCCTCGCCACCTGTGACCGTCCGCTGTCCTAGCAGCATCGGGTCGGAGTAACCGAAGACGTTCACCACTTTGCCGTTATTGGAGGCGTCCATGGTGATGCGGGCATTCTTCCCTTCCAGGGTGACAGTGATGCCGCCCATATTGGCCGGGGTCAGTTCCGACTCATCCGGTCCGGTAATGGCGTTGACCTGAACCGTCACGGGCGCCGATGTCGAGCCCTCGTAAGCCGAGTCACCCGCGAAAACTGCGGTGATCGAGTGGCTGCCAGCCGCCAGGGAAGTGGTGGTCAGCTTGGCCTGTCCCCCAGCCGAAGCCGCGATACCAAGCGAAGTGTCACCATCCTTGAACTGGACGTTACCGGTGGCAGCACTGGGAGTGACCGTGGCGGTCAACTCCACCGCCGCGCCCAGGCTGACCGACGTAGCAGACGCGCTGAGCGCGGTGCTGGTGGCCTGCTTGGTGGTCGGGGTGGCGAACTTCCAGTCCCCGGTGCCGGCATCGACGTTGATGGTGGTGAAGAAAGCTGTAACCACGTACAAGCCGTTGGTGTGCAGGTAGGCGACACCCAAGCTGTAGGTACCGCCGGCAGCCTTGACGGCCGGTCCAGATCCATACAGGACTTTGTCCGGTGTCACAAACGGCAACATGGCACCCTTAGTACCGCCGCCCTGAAAAGCCCACTTGTCGCCCCAGGCGAGCCAGTCGTTGCGGTTGAACTCCTTGCCCGGCTCCGAAATGAAGTTGATGAACTCCTCTGAGCCTTCCACATAAGGCAGCCGCACGGTTTCGTAGTCAGTCGGGGTTTCGGGGCAGGGAATCGCCGCCAGGTGCGCCATTCTCCAGTCATCCCATTCCATTTGGGTTCCCGGAGGGTATTGAATGTTGTCAAGGCCGTCAACTAGATACACCGGAGCGTAAGAAGTGGTGGGGAATTCGGTAGGTTCGTCGGCAGCGTATGCCACGCCTGCTGGGACCATCAATCCGGCTGCGACAGCGATTGCCGCCAACTTTCGGTAATTGTTCTTTTTCATAGTGCTTTCCTTTTCTACGTCAGGTGGTTGCTAGATGGTCGTGTAGGCGCGAATCGGCGTTGCATCGGCGACAGGCAAGAAACCAAACTGCCGCTTCACTGCACCTGCTGTGGTCGGGCCGGCGCTCATGTTGGTCAGGCTGGTTGGCCGGGTTGGGTCAACCAAGCCCCACAGGGCGGCGTCATATTTGGCATCGCCCGGATTGACCCGGGCGTATTCGACAATTAGGTAGGTGTCCCGGCCAAACTGGCTGGAGTAGAAGGCGCTGGCCGGAACTAACGACGATCCACTGCCAGTGAATGGCGCTTGACCGTTCGGGCTGCCCAGCTTGACAAGCCCTGAAGCTGGAATGGTGTTGACACCGGAAGCGCCATTGGCTTGAGCAATCCAGCTGCCGGCGGAGAAGGGAACAATATGTCCCACTGTGGTGAGCACTGAAGCGTCGTTCTCCGCCAGAGTGTTGGCGTGGCTGTCTACCGTGGTACCTAGTGCGGTTACTCCAATGGCCGAGAGGAAGAAGTCCCGCGTACCTGAACCGCTCTGCGGAATCAATGGCTGTACGGTGACCCCATTGATGGTGACCGGGCTGTTGGATTCGTAGATCTGCTTCAACTGAGCCGTGGTCAGCGAAGCCAGCTCCGTTCCAGAGCCGTAGTAGGCGTAGGACACGGCGTCTCGCCCGAAGGGCACGTAGAGCAGCTTGCCGTCAGAAGAGGCCTGGCCGCCTGGGCCGGAGGATGAGCGCGCAATGTCGACCTGACCTGTAATTGTCTTACCTTGCCAAGGCGCACCGGTGATCGAGGCGATCAAGGCATTGCGCCCATTGCCGGAACCGGCTGGGCGGACAAAAAACGGGCCGTTCGGCTTGGTTTGGATGGTGGCTGAGCCGAAGGCATCGAAATTGCCCAACGTGGCGCCACCAGCAGCCGTGGCCCTGAACGCGGCGCCGCCAATGTCGGTGCCGTTTGTGAGCGCGTTGACCGAATCCTGGAGGGTATCCGACCCGACCAGAACATAGGAGTTTGAAACCGGTTCGGCATTGGCAATGCCCGCGATCCCAAACAATGATAGTGCTAGTCCTGCGGTTAGGCCCAGAACTAGCGGTTTAGTAGACTTCATCAGTTGACCCTTTCTGTCAATGACGTCCAGATGGCCGCATTGTGCGGCCATCCCGCAGGCATAGACGCGACAACGTCTTTGGCCTGAGGTCTTTGGGTGTCGGTCTCGCGTGTCACGGCGACCGCCTGATACGCGAGACCAAGGGCAGGGAGAAACCTGCCAGGAGACCAACCGCGCCTGCTGCCGGCACCGCCGCGCGCAACGCCCCGACTCCGGGGTCGGCCGGCGTCTCTCCACCTCGCAAGGCCGCCGCTGCTGCGCCGCTGGCATTTGGATTGGACGAGTCCAACTCTGATTCCCCCAGTGTTGAAGCTGCGTCGTTGTCAAGGCTCGAGTCCGCCATTGGCTGGAACGGATCGGTTGGTGTTGAGGTCGGAGCGGGTGTTGGAGTCGGGGTGGGACCACCCGGCGGCCCATTCTTGATGAGTTGGGCGGCCGCTTTGGCCTGCTTTTGCCAATCGGCAGGAATGGGCGCATATCCAGGAGGTAGTTGACCGTCTAAGTCACCCGGTTGCTGGCCGTTGGTGGCGGCATAGTCAATGAAGGCTGCATAATCTGCGCGGACAGCGGCGTCTCCCATTTCCGGATTGGCTGCCGCATAGACCGGAACCGCCAGTGGATAGGCACCTTTGGCCGCTTTGGCCGCCTCCGATCTTGAGTCAAAACCAACCACTTGCATCTGATTCGGGTCCTGAGTCATGGCCGAGGCTGCAGCCAACAGCGTGTCGGTTGTGGGGGTGACGAAGGCACCGGCGGGATTCAGCAACGACGCCTGCACTACCTGATACCGAGCAGCAGCTGAGGTACTCGTCAGACCCATGGATTTCTGTAGCCCGACCCGAGCCCGGGCGGCGCGGTTGTACTTTGGCGGAGTAGATAGGGGGTCGAAGCCGCCCAAGGTAAGCGGATCGCCGCGCAACACCAGATACCCACTCTGGTCCAAACTCGAGCTAAAGGGACGCCAGGTTATTTGGTTGACCACATCGGCGTAGTCGTAAACTGCCGAACCTTCGAACTCGACCGGGTCGGCCTTGGGAAAGTCTTCAGCCGGCATCGTCAGCGCCTCGCCGGTGGCGTTGCAAGCCGAAGCCGTGCAGTAGTAGGGGTTGACCTTCATGCCCCAGGGATCTGGTTTACCAGCCAGAAAAGCCGTCGCGTCGGCGTCCGCCAGGATGTATTGCCAGACCAGCCGAGCAGTATCGGAACGTCCCAGCGGCACCAAGACATCAGAAAGCCCAACACCTTCCAGCACCATATAGGCCCACTCTGGGTCGTTCACGGCCAGGAAGTCTGGATCAAAAGTCAGGTTCCAAGGATTGTCGCCCAGATGGCTCTTTTCGGCGCCGGTTGGCAAGGCCGAGCGGTAGGAGGCGGTCAGTAGCTTGGCCAGCAGTCGCGGGGTCAGTTTCAATGACTCAAAAGCGTGCCGTTCGCGGGCCACCACCTCGGGTGGCGCTTCATTGGCGCCGTGAGACCGGTCGATGGCGAAACCGATGGACACTCCGGTCAAGGCAATCGGAGCATAAGCCAGAGGATCGCTCTCCGCATCTGACAGCGCGCGGGCGGTGAGCGCCAGTGGGACGGTACTGGTGGATACTGCGGCTCGGACAGCGTCCGATTCTGGGCCGGTCAGCAGCGAGAACACCATTCCCTTGCCCGAGCTGCACATGGCTGGCTGCCATCGCCCCACAGCCTCCGAGGCCAGCTCGCTGCCAGAGAGCTGCCGCTCGGCCGCGCCTATGGCACAGCGCAGGCCCAGGGGCCTGAACTCCAGTTTGACCGCCAGGTGGTGTTTCCAGGTCTCCTGGAACAGGCCGGATCGGATTATTCCACTGCTGAACGGGTCGTCCTCAGCCCGCGGGATGATCACCAGCCAACACGAGGCACCTTTGACCGTCTGACCCGAGCCTGATACCGGCGCACCGCAACCGAGTCCTGGTGACTCCTGAGCGGTCTGGAGTTCAAAACTGACTGAGCCGGCGCCATCGGCCCCCGAACCGGCCCAAGACACTTCATTAGTGGTGTAGCGGGTGAAGAACTCATTGTTGTTGACGTCCACACCCGGAATCCGGACTCCGCCAACAACATCGGCGATGGTAACACCAGTGGCCGAGCGAAATGGGATCGATGTCAATGCCCCGAGCGGTCCACTGGCGGGAGCGGTGTAGGGCAGATCCTCTCTTGGAATTAGCGGCTCCTCGGCCCTGGACCGATTCCACCAGCGGCTGGCACCAGGCAGATTGAACCCGCCGTACTGGCAGGTGGTGCGGTCGGGGCGGGTCCCGTTGCTGCCTGGTTCATCCCCCCAGCACTGCGCCAGTTGTAGGAAGTTCTGGCCGCCTTCGTTGTTTGTCGGGACCCGCGATGGTTTGCCACCGGTCCAACTAACGGCGACGCCTTGGGCCATCAAGCCTGTGGTTTGGGAGATCGTTACTGCCAAATCGGGAAACGGAGCGTTGGCGAAATCTGGATCGTAGGCCTTCGCCGTGACGGTCTTGGCCGATGACGTTTCTACCGTCCAGGCCGAAGTCGCCCCCGCCGGCGGAGCCAGCCCTGCGATCACAAGCAGCGCTCCGATCAAGACCAAGGCCCGGGCCGGTTTCGATTTGGGTAGATGACGTTCAAGTGTTCGCACGATGACTCCCTTTCTTCAGGCGCCGCCACAGCAACGGTGGTGTTACCACGGCGGCGATCAGCAGCGCCGCCGAGGCTGCTATCAGCCGGTTGGCCGCGTCATTGGCCGAGGCCGGCAAAGTGAACGGTTGGGCCACCGCGCCGGCGCCAGAGCCGGCATTTGAACCTTCACTACCGGAAATCAGATTGCCGTACTCGTCGTAAACCGGAAGGCCCGCATCATTGGACAGGCCGGCGTCGCCGCCCCCGTCGCTATTCGATCCCGAACCGGCGCCACCGCCACCGCCATCGGCACCGGAATTGTTGCCCCCGCCGGCCTTGTCTCCGCCACTCGTGGCCGTATCCTGTTTGGCACCTCCGGTGCCGGTGGTGCACTGGGTCGGGCCAGCCTTGTCGCAGGCCGCGGGTTGGGGTGCGGTTAGGGCCAGCTGGTTTCGGGTCGGAGAGTCACCGGCTTTGAAGGTGGGGTTGTTGCAGCGGTTGATGTCGATACCGGTGTTGCCGGCGCCTGGGATTCGTTTGATCTGGTCCGACCCAGCCATCACCAGGTTCATCGGCAGTGGCGAGTAACCCAGGGTGTCGGCTTGCTGTTGGCCCTCACAGAGCATGTACCGGGCGAAAGCGCCCAGAGTCTTGCCCTTGTTGGTGTTGAAGATTCCGGCAACCTCGGTTGGCACTATCAGGTAGGAGTAGCTCGACAGCGGATAACTCCGCGCATCGGTGTTGTTGTAGACGTCGTCCAGGATCTGGGTCAGATAGTCGGGCGAGGATTTGTTGGTGTTGATCTTTGCCTTCATTAGAGCTACTGCCACCGACGACGCGGTCGGCTCGATGTAGTAGTTGGCCTTGTTGAGTACTTTGGCAACCGGGAAGCCGGCTTTCTTGGCGTAGGAGTATTCAACGTATGTGATCGCGCCTTCGCCGTAGCTCTGGGCCACGTAGCCAGCCACGCCGTCCGAGCCCTTTTGGGCTTTGGCGTTGCCGAAGCTCGGGAACTGTGAAGTCATCCCGCGCTTCCACAGTGACGGGTACTGTTTGGACATCCACAAGGTGAATTGGGCGCTGGTACCTGAGCCGTCAGATCGGATGACTGGGACAATCGTCCGGTCGGGCATGTTGAGCCCGGGGTTGTCGCTTTTGATGGCCGGATCGTTCCACTTGGTGATGGCTCCGGTGAAGATCTTGGTGATGGTCTCACCACCCAGCCGAAGATTCGTCACCCGTTGACCATTGATTTTGAGGTTGTACATGAAACTGGTGCCACCGGCGACCACTGGCATGTAGGCATAGCCGTACCGAGGTTTCTCTGGGGCCGAACCGTCCTCGGGTTTGGCTTGGAACGGGATCTCGGAGATGGCAAAGTCCACGGTGCCGTCGATGAAGTCGCGACGGCCGGCGCTCGAGCCAACTCCGGAGTAATTGACTGTCATGGCATAGTTCCTGGCGACGTTGCTGCGCCACTGGTCCAAGGCATTCTGCGACCAGGTCGAGCCGGTACCGGTAATCGGAAAGTAGGTCTCGGCTTGAGCTGGAGCCGAGGTGGCCGCCTCGGCTATGAGCACCAATGCGGCCGCCAGGGCAATCTGGGCCAAAACTCG
Source organism: Micrococcales bacterium (assembly GCA_009784895.1). Classification (NCBI taxonomy): domain Bacteria; kingdom Bacillati; phylum Actinomycetota; class Actinomycetes; order Micrococcales; species Micrococcales bacterium. The sequence goes on from WQXJ01000039.1 coordinate 8,438, forward strand.
CTGCGATTTCACGATGACTCCTCGGCTTCGGTGGGGGGCGGTTGGTTCTGATCGACGCCGCGGGCTGGAAGCCGGGCGGCGAATCGACGCCAGTCTCGGGTTGACGCTGCCGCGACGGCCCGGCGCTGTCGAGTCGACATTTCCCCAGCTGGCCGGCCGCCAAGGATTCGGGCTGCCGCGAAGAGCAGTAGTACCAGCAGCAGCAGCACTGCCGCGGTGCCGAAGCCGCGGGCAACCATGGTCGGTTCGGGTGACCGGACAAAATCGAAGACCTGTAAAGGCAGCGAGATCATCGGCCCGGAAAAAGGATTGGTGTTCATTGCAGCCGTCACGCCTGAAGTCAGGAGCACCGGACTGGTCTCGCCGATCCCACGGGCCGTGCCCAGGATGACCGCAGTGACCAGACCTGAGCGGGCGGTGGGAAGGACCACACTCCAGACCGTGTGCCAACGCGACGAACCCAGAGCGTAGGAGGCTTCACGCAGGTTGCCCGGCACCAGGCGCAAAACGACATCGGCCGATCGAACTATGATCGGCAGCATCATCACACTGATCGCTATCGCCGCCGCCAAGCCGGAGCGTTCGTGGGTGACGCCCTGGATCACCGCGGCGTAGACAAACAGACCCGCCACGATCGAGGGCAGCGCCGTCATGGCATCAGAAACCGTGCGCACGAATCTGGCGAACCGGCCACCGACCTCGTTCAGGAAAACAGCGGTGCCGATTCCCAGGGGAATCGTGATCACCAGTGCGATGGAGATTTGGATTAAGGTTCCAACCACGGCGTGGGCTATTCCGCCGGTAGTCAAAGGGTCCAATGGGCCGGCAAACTCCATCGTCTGAGTGAAGAAGTTGGCGTGAGCCAGCGCATTCACGCCCCGTGACAGCGTATAAATCACGATGAAACCTAAGGCGCCAAACAGCAGCACTCCAGTACTGGTGAACAACGCCGTGGCCAGCCGGTCCTCGACATCGTGCTTGGTGCCATCCTGCAAGATCAACATGGCGTAGAGGCCAAGGAAGGCCCCAAACGCCACCAACACCCAACCAAAGGTGCCGGAAAACGGCGCGAACCAGCCGAACAACAAGAATGCCAAGGCGCCGCCGCCGCCCAGGGCGCCATACAGATTGAACCGCTGTCCGGCGGTCGAGCCACGGACTTGGCGTCTGGGACCGACCGGGCCGTCAGCCTCCGGGCAGGTGGTCGGATCGGCCGGCAGCAGGGAATTACGGGCTATCTCAGTCATCGCTTTGGGCTCCTGACCGGGACCGGGCCACGACAGACGAGGCCACGAAGTTGATCACCAAGGTCAGCAAGAAGAGCACAAGACCAGCCGCCATCAGCGCCGAGAGTCCAAACTCGCTGGCCTCCCCATAGCGCAAAGCGATTAGGGCTGAGACCGAGTTGGTACCGCTCTTCAGCACCTGTGGGTTGATGGTGAAGATTGGTGAAATGATCATGTACACGGCGATGGTCTCGCCTAACGCCCGGCCCAATCCCAGCATCACGCCGCCAATCACGCCGCCCTTGCCGAATGGAAGCACGACAGATCGGATCATGCCCCAGCGGGTGGCGCCAAGGGCGTAAGCTCCCTCGCGTTCGCCAATTGGCGCCCTGGCGAAAGCCTCACGCATAATCGAGGTTTGAGTCGGTACCACCATGAAGCCGACGACAATTCCGGCGATAAAGGCAGAGGAGGTGAAGGCGCTGGCATCAGTGAAGGCGACTCCATCGGCATCAGTCACTGCGAAGATCGGGATCCAACCAAGCCAAGTTGAGATCCATCTGGCTACGGGGATGATTTCACTTTGGAGGAAGTACACCCCCCACAGGCCAAAGACAATGCTCGGCACCGCGGCCATCAGGTCCACCAAGGACACCAGTAGAGATCGGGGCCTGCCTTCGACTACCTCAGACAGCAGTAGGGCAGTCCCTAGGGACAGCGGAACGCTGACCGTCAGTGCAATACAGGCGATCGATACGGTGCCAAACAATATGGCGGCAACACCAAACGTCTGGGTTTCCGGCGACCAGGCTCGTTCAGTCAGGAATGACCAGCCCGACACTTGGACGGCGTCGCTGGCCCTAAGTGACAAGAACAGGCCGACAGCCAACATGATGGCCACGGTGATGCCACCGGCGCCAAAGGAGGCCTGGCGGAAAATCCTGTCCCCCAGTGATTGCTGGGCGACAAGCCGGCGCCGCGTTTGACCAGCGGGGTGATCGAGAACTGGCTCTCTGGTGGGAAGAAAAGACGGCGGTGGCTTACTGCCCGACTCGGAAGTATCCAAGTGATCCACACTTCCTCCCAAGAGGACCCCCCTCCCGTCAGCAGTTGCCTTCCTGCCTCATCAGACTCTTGTCGCCCACATACTTGCAGCCAAGGTGAAACAGCCGGTTACGACGGGCGAAACACAAAATGAACATTAGGAAAACAACACCCAAACCCCCTGGACGGGCTGCTTTACTCACTCCCTCGCGGCTGGCCGGCGATCGTTATGGTGTTCGACGGCGCCACTAGTCGCCAAGACCTAGGTAGGACTTGTCATTGTCAGTAGGGCACTATACTGAAAGTAAGACAAGAGGCCTGAGGTAGGAGATTCGGTGATATCGGCGACTGTGTCCAGCAAGGGACAAATTGTGATTCCGGCGCAGTTGCGGCGCAAACTGGGGCTGAAGCCTGGCGACACGGTGACATTTAGTGATTATGAAGAAGGCGCGGCCGTGATGCGGCGGCGGGAAAGCTGGGATGAGGCCTCGTCTCGGTTCAACTCTTGGATTGAACCAGGAACCGAACCCCTGGAAGATGTCCACGGCTTCTATGAAGCGCGCGCTCCGAGGCTGCCAAGGTGACCGCCACGGTGGACACCAACCTGCTGCTCAGGCTGGTGCTACGCGACATTCCCAAACAGTACGAAGCAGTCAGGGACCTTGTGACGGTGCCTGGGGCGCGTTTCCGAGTGACAGATATGGCGATCGCGGAGTTGGTTCATGCGCTGCTCCATCACTACGGCCTGTCACGCAGCCAAGTGGCACAGATAGTCCGAACCGTCCTGTGGGACAACGCCTTTGAAGCCAACAAAGCCATGCTTGACGCTGTGACCAGCGTGTTCGAAAAGCAGGGCGGTCTGTCCTTTATCGACTGCTATTTGGCGGAGGAAGCCCAAGTCACGGGTAACGCGCCGCTGTTGACGTTTGACAAAGCACTAGCCAAACAACACCAGGCAGCGCAGTTGGTGGCCGCCAAGTCTCCATGAGCCGAGCGGCCACAACGCAAGTTGATGCTTCTGGGCGATTTGTGAGCTAGGCCAGGTCGAACCGGTCGAGGTTCATCACTTTTGTCCAGGCGGCGACATAGTCCGCCACGAACTTTTCGCCGGCACCATCTGATGCATAGACCTCGGCGATGGCCCGCAACTCGGCGTTGGACCCAAAGACCAGGTCAACCCTGGACGCGGTCCAGGTCTCGGCACTGGCCCCATGTCCCTCGAAAACCTGCCGGTCAGGACCAACCGGCTGCCAAGTCGTACCCAGCTTCAGCAGGTTGACAAAGAAATCGTTGGACAGCACTCCCGGCCTGGACGTCAACACGCCAAGGCCAGAACCGTCGAAGGTAGCGCCGATGGCGCGCAGGCCGCCAACTAGCACCGCCATTTCCGGGGCGCTCAGGGTTAGCAGGTTGGCCTGGTCGATCAACAGGTATTCGGCCGGCGGCAGCTGGCCGGTGGCCAAGTAATTGCGAAAACCGTCGGATTTCGGCTCAAGCGCGGCGAAAGCGGCGGCATCGGTCATGTCTTGGCTGGCGTCAGTCCGGCCCGGGGCAAACGGGACTTCGACGCTGACACCGGCCTGGCGTGCGGCCTCCTCCACGCCAGCGCAGCCGGCCAGCACAATCAAGTCCGCCAGCGAAATCTGCTTGCCGCCTGTATGTGAGTCATTGAATGACTGAGCGATGGACTCAAGCGAGGCCAGCACGCTGTCCAGTTCGGTGGGGTTGTTGACCGGCCAGGAACGTTGCGGTTCGAGCCGAAGGCGAGCGCCGTTGGCGCCGCCGCGTTTGTCCGAGTCCCGGTAGGTCGCGGCCGAAGCCCAAGCCGTGCATACCAGCTGGGACACCGACAGCCCCGAGGCCAGAACCTGGTCTTTGAGCGCCCGGATATCAGCGGCGTCAACCAGCTCGTGGTCGACTTGGGGTACCGGGTCTTGCCAGATCAGGACTTCGCGTGGCACTTCGGCGCCAAGGTAGCGCGAAGCTGGACCCATGTCGCGGTGAGTCAGCTTGAACCAGGCCCGGGCAAAAGCCTCGGCAAACTGGTCTGGGTTCTCCATGAACCGCCGTGAAATCGCTTCGTAGATCGGGTCATAACGCAGTGACAGGTCGGTGGTCAGCATAGTTGGCGCATGCCGCTTTGCCGGGTCGTGGGCGTCGGGCACCGTGCCCTCACCGGCGCCGTGCTTGGGTCGCCACTGCCAAGCCCCAGCTGGGCTCTTTTCCAACTCCCAGTCATAGCCGAACAGATTCCAGAAGAAGTTGGCGCTCCACTTGGTTGGCGTGGTGGTCCAGGTCACCTCAAGTCCGCTGGTGATTGTGTCGCCGCCCTTGCCGGTGCCAAAGCTGGAGTCCCAGCCAAAGCCTTGTTGGTCAACGTCGGCCGCTTCGGGTTCTGGTCCCAGCGACTCGGCCGGACCGGCACCGTGCGTCTTGCCGAAGGTGTGACCGCCCGCAATCAGGGCCACGGTCTCTTCGTCATTCATGGCCATGCGGGCGAAGGTTTCGCGGATGTCCTTGGCTGCCTCGAGTGGATCCGGGTTGCCGTTTGGCCCTTCGGGGTTGACGTAAATCAGGCCCATCTGGACTGCGGCCAGTGGGTTTTCAAGCTCGCGCTGGCCCGAATAGCGTTCGTCACCCAGCCAGGTGGCTTCTGGACCCCAGTAGGTGTCTTCTTCCGGCTCCCAGGCGTCGACTCGCCCGCCGGCGAAGCCAAAAGTTCTGAAACCCATTGATTCCAGGGCCACGTTTCCGGCCAGGATCATCAGATCAGCCCAAGACATCGCGGCGCCGTATTTCTGTTTGACCGGCCACAACAAGCGACGGGCCTTGTCCAGGTTGACGTTGTCAGGCCAGGAGTTGAGCGGAGCGAACCGTTGTTGACCTGTGCCAGCTCCGCCGCGTCCGTCGCTCAGGCGGTAAGTGCCAGCTGAGTGCCAGGCCATGCGGACCATAAACGGACCGTAGTGACCAAAATCGGCCGGCCACCAGTCCTGGGACGTGGTCAGCACGGCCTCAATGTCTTGCTTGACCTGAGCCAGGTCAAGCGCGCTGAAGGCTTTGGCGTAGTCGAAGCTGGCGCCCAGCGGGTTGGCCGCTGGGTGGTTTTTGGCCAGAATCTTCAGGTCGAGGCGGGCAGGCCACCACCGGCGGTTGGCCCCATCGGTTCCGGCACCGGTGGCTGGGCCGGCAGAGCTTGGGGATTGGGCTGAGTCAGTCATTGGTCTTCTCCTCGATTGAAGCTTCTGTTTTGGCGGTCTGGCAGTTTGGGCAAAGGCCCCGGTAGGTCACCTCGGCCTCGTCGATGACGAAACCATGGTGCTGAGAAGGGGCAAGACAAGGTGCATGGCCTACGGCGCAGTCAACATCTTCGATGGCGCCACATTGTCGACAGACCACATGATGATGGTTGTCACCAACTCTCGGGTCGTAGCGCGGCGGCCAAAAATGGTCCATGCCACCAATCATGCCTCAGTGGGACCACGACCGTGTGTCAGCGCCGGTTGAAGTAGCCCCAGCAGAACTGGCTGTGTTTTCGACCGGCACCGAAACCGTGGTGTTGCCACGACCTAGCACCAAAACAGGCCGACCAGCCGTCACCTAGTACTGAGACAGGTCGGGGCTTTTGGGCCGCGGGCGCGGCCAGGCAAAATGTGTCGGTCCGATAATTGGAACCTGTTTCCGTGCAAAGTCGTGGTGGTTTGACCTGCGCTAATGCTAGGTCGTGGCGGACTGACCTGTTTTGGTGCAAGGTCGTAGCCACTTGACCTGCGTTGGCACTAGGTCGTGGTGGTTTGACCTGCGTTAATGCTAGGTCGCAGCCACTCACCCACGCCGACACTAGGTCGCGGCGGATCCAAATGCATTTACAGCACGCGACGACCGCCCTGCCTTGCGGCAGGGCGGATTTGCGCGATCTACCAGGCGCGGGCCCTGACGCCCTTGACGTAGTTCGTGTAGCTAATGGTCTGTACATGAACTTTTTGCTTGGCACCAACCCAGTTACCATTGCCCGTTTGTGGCCTGTCGGATGTCAGGCCCCAACTGATCAACCGGGCGTAGGTGCAATTGTTCGTGAGGTACACCTTCACGCCGTTCAGCGCCACTCCATAGGAGACAGTGGTGCTGTTACAAATAGCGACCGCTGGCACCAGGTTGGCTTGAGCTTGGGTTGACTCGCCGGGCACACCGACGGTGAATGCTAAGCCTGTAGCTAGTGCGGCGCCTGTGATTGTCGCAGCGATCCGCCGCCAGGTTTTACGAGTCAAGCTACCAATTGGACTCATGATGATCTCTCCTAGATCGGGGGGATTACCCAACCGGTGTCCAGACCGGTCAGGCCTTGCGCCAGCAGGCTACCACTACCGCGCAGCGGTCGACCGAAGGCCGGGCGACCGGGTGTTACTTTTCGTCTAGGCGGATGAGGTGGGTCAAAAACCAGGTGCCGTCCGGAGAGGTCCGAAGGCCAGCCGAGGGAGTCACAAACACCCTGTCGCTACAGCGCAGTTTTTGCATAACAAACCCCGTCCCAGCGCATAAAGGCATTATGGTAGGAGCTGCGTGGGTCAATGGCGACCCACGTTTACCCCCTGAACTCCCAGCCAATAAAGAGGGGCGTGGCACCGCCCGCCAGCGGCACCACGCCCCGTTCAAGGTGGCTACGCGGTCAGCCCTCCGCGCTAGCCTCCTCGTCCTTCTGGCCACGGCGTTTGCCGGCCAGAAGGAGCACCAGACCGCCCAGCAGGGCTGCCAGGGCGGCCGCGATTAGGCCAATCGCCCCGGCCGCACCAGTGAACGACAGAGCGCCGTTCGCGCTGGGGCTTGGCTCAGACACCGAGTTAGGATCAGCCTCGGGCCCGGCCGGCTGGATGACTTTGAACGGCTCCCTGACCTTGCCGGATAGGGCACCGGACAGCTCGCCGTGGTGAGTTGCCACCGGCGTGCCTTGCGGGATCAGGTAGCGGTAGCGCACGGTGCCGTTGTTATCAGCCTTGGCCACGCCAACGGAGTGCGGTGTTGAGTACTGCCAAGCGGCCACCGACTCGCCGGGCTGGAAGTTGTAACCAACCACGGTTTGCGGATCGCCTACGGTCAGTTCCTTGAAGCCAAGGACCATGCGAGGCAAGCCCACCCGCCAATTGACTGGCCTGGAGGAGTTACCCGACGGATCGGTCTCAACAATGGTGATGATGTCGCCCTCGGCGGCCGGTGGCTGCAAGGTGCACTTCCACAGACCATCACTGCCCACCGTGGTTCGGCACAGCTCCTCGCCGTCCGAATCGGTGATGGTAATGGTGTTGCCGGGCTGGCCGCCACCGGTGACCTCTTCACCGTCGGTCGGGTCGACCCAGGGCTGGGCCGGGGCGTTGCCGCTGATGACCAGGCTGACTGGAGGCGAGGCGCCGCCAACCGAGTTCTCGACTGTGACGTCAACCTCCATGCCATCAGACAAAGCCGGGTCGAAGGCGCACTGGAAGGTGCCGTCTGGGGCGGCTTGGACGCGGCACAACTCATCCCCCGTGGTCGGATCGGTCACAACCACCCACAGACCGTCACCGGCGGCTTGGTCCGGGTCGACCTGGCCGGTGATGGTCCGCCCGTCGGACGGGTCGACCACCGGCGGCGCCGGGGTGTCAGTGGTGACCGAAGTGGTGGCGGCCACTGAGGTGAAAATGTGGTCCCCGGGCAGGTCGCTGGGTGTGGCAGTCAGGTCGCGCACGGCCTTGGCTGAGATTTCCGTACCATGCGTCAGCGCCGTGCCCAAGGTGCAGGACCAGCGGCCGGCCACGACTGCCACCGTGCACAGGGTGTCGCCACTGGAAGTGTCGACCGCGGTCACAACGGTGCCGTTTTCACCTGTACCGCTGATCTGTTTCGAACCACTGATCGCTCCGGTGGCGTAGACCGGTGCGGCCGGGGTTGGCACAAACTGGATTTGCAGCACGCTGGGTGCCAGGTCACCGTCAACAGTCAAGTTGAGGTTAGTTTGGCCACCGGCGTTTGAGTGGACCGTGACCGAGAAGGAGCCGTCGGCCTGGTAGGTGGCGATGCCACCGCCGGCGACCTCGGTGCCAGCCAGCGTCGAGCTGACCTCAACCAGACCGACATAGGCGGCGGCCTGGGCCGGGCTCAAGGCGTGGCCGTTGGCGTCGCGCAGCACAATATGCACTGTCACCGTGTCGATGGAACCGCGGGCTTTGGTGTCATCCCGGTTGGCTTCGACATAGACCCGCCCGGCCGTGACATCGCTGGCCATGGCGGCAGCTTGGCCAACTTCGAATTCGGCCAGCTGCGGTGAGCCTGAGACCTTGCTGGGGCCGATGTCGGCGCTCGCCTCAGCCCCCAGCGTGGCCCAAACGTAGAACTCGCCTGGCACGGTCTTTGACAGCACGGCCAAAGCCTGACCATCAACGTTGGCCGCCCGCAGGGTCTGCAACACCGGGTTGGTGGCATCATCTGGTGGGCTATCTAGGGCGGTGATGTAGAAGAAGACATCAACCGAGGCGGCCGGGTTGGAGTTGGCGTCCATGACGCCAACCACCAGGTCGTAGGAATCTGAGCCATTGGCTTGGACCAGACCGGGCTGCGGGTTGGTGGCACTTGGCGCCACAGTTAGGGCCGAGGCGCCAGCCACGGCCGGTCCGGCCGTGAACTGGACTGAGGCCGGGGCCCCATTGTCCAGTCCCAAAGTGACGTCCTTGACTCCGGCACCAACCTTGAAGGTGCCCGCCTTAAGCGAGGTCACGGTGATAGTGGCCTTGCCGTTGGCATCGGTCGTGGTCACAGAAGAAACCGAGGCTTTGCCAGAGCTAATCAAGCCGCCCAGGGCCGCATCAGTGGTGGTGTCCCAGGTCACTGGGCAGCCACCGGTGGAGCCATCAGCCTGGCAGCTGGCCGGGTTGCCAAAGTCGTCATGCGTCACCAGGGTGATGACCTGGGTGGCTGTGCCGTTGGCCACGGCCGGACTGCTTGGCCCCAACAGATAGGTGTAGTGGCCAGAGGCAGCCGGCCGCCCGGCGTGGAAGGTGGCGTTGGCCGGAGATCCCGTCACCGTGACATGGTCTTCAGCCTCATGCGACTGCTTGTTGACCGGGTCGATCCAGGGCTCGTCCAGCACCAGCACGGCTTTGACCACGTAGGTGCCGGCCCATTCAGAGGCGAACGACACCTCGGCCAGGCCGTCGGCATTGGTCACCAGGGGTTTGGTCCGCAGACCCTCGGAGCCACTGGCACCAACCGGCTGCCAGCTCACGATTACCCTTTGGTCGGCTTTGCCGTTGCCCTGGGCATCGGCAATCAGAACCCGAGCGGTGTGAGTGTTGGCTCCAGTTGAGACCAACACTGTGTCAGTGCCTGAAGCCCCGGCGGTCGGGATCGACAGCACCGACTGGCGTGGGTCGGCCGGTCCGGTCAAGAAGCGGGCCTTGGCCTGGGCGGCCTCTGGGGTCATATCGGCGCCGTCAGCCACCGTGATGTCCTGGCCGGCCACCTGGGCGGAAACTAGATAGCTGCCAACCGTCCTGGAGTAAAGCTCCAGCTTGGCCAGGCCCAGATCGTCTGTGGAAGTGCCGGAGGCGATGACGGCGGTGGCCGGGCCGGCCACCTCGGCGGCGCCCTGGCCTACGAAGGTTTTGGCCGGCACGGTGAAGGTCACCGGGCAACCGGCCTCGGAGCCGTTGGCGGCGAAGCATTGGGCCCGGTTGCCATAGGCGTCAAGCAAGGTGGCGGTGATGACCTGGGCGTGCACGCCATCGGCCAACGAAAAAGCGGCTGGTGAAGTCAAATAGGAACTACCAGAACCGGTTACCGGCGCCCCACCGACATAAACCGCGTCCAGGGTGTAGGTGGTGCCCCCGGCGGTGGTGGCCAGTTTGGCGGCCCCCAAGTTGACGCCAACTTTGTAAGTGGCGGCCTTAGTCGAGACCAGCTCAACTGAGATTTGGCCGGCGGCGTTGGTTTGGAACTGGCCGGCGGCGCAAGTCCCGCGGCCAGCGGCCGGGTCCTTCACCACCACACCGGCCGGCAGGGCCGGGGTCAAACAAACCCCGCTAACCGGCAGCAGCGAGGCACCGGTCAGGCCGTTGGTGACAGTGGCGCTCAGAGTGTAAGAGTCGACACCGTTGGCCACCACATGGTGGGCGGCGGCGTCAGTCTTGGTCAGGGAGAAGTATGAGGCGGCCGCGCTGGGTGCACCAGCGGAGAACTCAACTGGCCCAGAACCGACCGGCGCCGGTCCCAACACACCCAAGTCGACAACGCCGCTGACCGTGAAGCTACCCTCAACCGCCGAGACCAAATAGGCCACAGCTAGGCCTTCAACAAACTGGCCGTTGATGGCGCAGTCGGCTTTGGCCAGGTCGGCCGGCAGGTCGGCGTCGCAGGTGGCCACGGTGACGGACTTACCCGCCGGGACGCCAGCCGCATCTAGCAGCACCGGGGTTGAACCGGCCGGCACCGTGAAGGTGACATCGAGGCCGGGAATACCGTTGCCCTTGGCGTCAACCAGTTGGACCCGAGCCCAAGAGGCGTCAGTCATGTTGTTCAAAACCGGCTGGTCGTAGGTCACAAACGTAGCGCTGGAAGCAGACAGGTCAACCTCGCCGGCCACAAACTTGGCCTTAGCTGGAGAGTTGGCCACCTCGACCCAAGCGTCGGTCGAATCCTGGACAAAAGCCCTGAACCAGATCCAGCCGGAGCTATGGGAAATGTGGTCATAGCTGGCCAGCCCGCCCGGGTCGGTCACCCGGTCCGGCGCAATGGTCTGCCACGGGCCGACGTTAGGTGTGTCGACCGAACCGGTAGTCCACTGGAAGCGGACCTGAGCATCACGCACCACGTTCAGACCATTTGAGTCAATGGCCGTGACCTGGGCGGTGTGGACCTGAGCTCCATCAGCCAGTTTGGTGGCGCCGCCAGCGGCGGTTGGCACCGTCAGCTCGGTGTTAGCGGCATCGGCCGCACCGGCGCTGAAGGTCACCGGCACTATGCCATCTGACCTCATATTGGCCGTGGCCAAAGACGAACCAGGCGCCTTGACGGACATTAGTGGTTCAGGCGTGGCTCCGGCACTAGCCACCACCGAGGCGGTGATCTCATAAGTGCCGGCGTAGTGGGAGTTGAGCGTCAGCGAGGCCAGGCCGTCAACTACGGAGACGGTGACGTCGCCGTTGGGCGTCAAATGGTCGGTGCCCAGTGAGCCAACCGTGGTTGGCACATGGAAGACTACGTCGCCTGAATCGGCCGGGTTGCCATGCACGTCATAGACCCGTGCGGTCACAACCTGGGCGGCACCTGGGCCGGCCTGAGCCGGCACCGCCGGGCCCTCGAGCCACGACAAGGCGGCCGAGGCGGCATCGGAACCGAAGCGCACAGTGAACTCATCGCCAACAGTCTGGTAGCCGGCATCGGTCAAAACCTGGACGTAACCGGTGAAGGTGCCCTTCGTTACGGAGTAAAGCTGCCAAGTGAAAGTGCCAATACTGGCGCTACCTGGACCGGCGGTCACCCCGCTGGCGGCCGGTGCCACCATAACCTGGGACGGCAGGCCGCTTAGGCGGACGGTGGCGCCGTCGACCAGCAGATCGGCGGCCGAGCGGACCGTCACGGTCAAGGCGTAGGAGTTAGCCGTCAGGCCGGTGGCCGGCAGTTTGACCGCCGGGTTGGCTGCGGCATCTGGTGTGATGGCCCAGCTGGACTTCCCGGCGTCCGGTTTGCCGGCGGTGAAGGAAACCTGGCGCTTGGCCACTTCGATCGAAACGCCGTCATGTTTGGCTGTGACATCGAAGGTGCCTGCCTGAGTCGAACGGATTTCACTGTAGGCCAAACCAGGTTGGAAGACCCCTTCGACAAAGCACCAGACCGGCGCACCAACCTGGTTGGCCAGGTCGCAGGTCATCACCTGAACAGCGTTTTGGTCCGAATCGGCGTCAAACCAGGGGCTGGCCGCCCCGGCGGCGCCGGCGCTGATGGCGAAGTCAACTGGCAGGTCACCAATCGGGTTGTCGTAGCTGTCGACCAGTAGGGCCTTGGCCCAATGGAACTTGTCGCCGTCCGCGAAGACATTGGACTGAGAGGTCCAGAACTTCGACTTGGTCCAGTCAACTGGGCCTGGCACGAAGGCCAGGGACAGAGGCGAACCGACTTCGACTGCCTGGCCACGGACTTGGGCTGTGGCTTGCCAGAATCCGGCCTTGGTAGTGGCGAAATCGTAGCTGGCTACGCCCTCCGGTCCACTTTGGACGGTCCGGGCAATGGTTTCGCCGTTGAGGCTGAAACGCAGCGTGACGTTGATACCGGCCTGTTTGACCGGGTTGTCGAAGGCGTCGTTTAGCTGCACGTTGACGCTGTAGGCGTCCAGATCGTTGGCTTCCATCGGTCCGGTTTGATCTGTCCAAATCACCGAGTTGGCGCCAAGGACAGGTCCGGCCACGAAATCGACTCGCGCCGGTGATCCGGTCAGCAGCGGTATCCAGGACTCGCCAGCCCGCCTGGCCTGGGCCGTGACGTTGTAGGAGCCAGCCTTGGTCGAAACCAAGGTCAGTGTGGCCACGCCGGTGTCCGGGTCGACCGGCAGGTCGATCCGGGTCAGGCCTTCGCCTTCATGGCCCAGCACGTCGGTGCCGGCCGGCACGACGAAACGGACAGTGGCGTCGGTGACCGGGTTGCCGTAGCGGTCCTGGACGTGGGCCAGGACAACCGCGGTGTCAGTGCCGTTGGCAATGGCGGCCGCCGTTGGACCCTCAAGGAAGGATGAGGGGTCGTCGATTGGCCCGGCACCAAAGGTGATTGTGATGGGGTTGGGGTCAATGTAGTCGCCCACCCGAGCGCGCACGTCGTAGCTACCGGCCTTAGTTGAGGTGAAGGCGACTTGCACTTTGCCGGCGCTGTTAGTGGTGTAGGGGCCCGATGCCGGCGCGATAGTGACTCCTCCAGGCACCGTGAAGGAGACAACAGCCCCGCCCACCGGCAGGTGGTCAGGTGAGGCGTCCCTAACGGTCACCGTGGCGGTCCAAGAGTCCGAGCCGTTGGCCACCACATGCGGGTGGCTGGCGTCGATGGCTTTGGTCGGCTGGACGTTCCAATCGGAATCAGCAGCCGAAGCGGCATCAGGACCAAACTCCAAGTTGGCGTGGCCCACTTCGGAACCCTTGACTGAAGCGGAGATGCGGACCAGCTCAGCCACTGTGTTGACCACTCGAACCTCGGCCATTCCCAGCAGGGAGGAGCTGACTAGGCAGGTTTGCCCGCAAGGCACTCCGCCTATTACCAGGGTGGCGCTGCCGCCAACTGTAAAGGTGACGTGTTCATTGGCCACGACATTGCCGCCGGGACCGTCTAGCACTTTGACGTTGGCCCAGTGGGCTGAGCTGCCGTTATTAGGCACACGCAGCCCGGCTGAAGAGTTGAACAGCGAGTCGCCCGGTGAGGCCGGGCCGGCCACGAAGGTGGCTAGTTTGCCGTCCTCGACTTGGCCGCCGCTGAGGTAGGCCTCGACCACATAGGTGCCGGCCACGTCAACGGTGAAGTCCTTCACGGCCACGCCGTTGGACGTGGTCACCTGGACCGGGGTTGACCAGGGGCCGGTTGATGTGGCCAGGCGCCAGCGGAAGGACACCGTGACCGCGCGGTCATCGACCGGGTTGGAGAAGGCGTCGAAGATCTCCACCATCAGCTGGTGGTTTTCGCTGCGCACGGCCTTGTCCACCCCGGCGGTCGTGATGACGAAGGTTGAGGCCTCGGCGCTAGGATCGCCGCTGGTGAAACGGGCCTTGGCCGGCGAGCCGCCAACAATGCTAAGCGAACCAACCTTGGCCGTGACCGGGTATTCACCGCGAGCGGTGGCGACCAGAACCAGTTTGGCCACACCGATATCGCTGCCAGCAGTGGCGGTGGCGATGGTGACATTGTCCGGGCCAGTGATGTCGCCGCCGGCGGTTTTGGCGGTGACACCGGCCGGGATGGTGAATTCGACGTCAACACCTGGTACCGGGTTGCCCAGGCCAGTTGCGCCATAAGCGTCGCGGACCTCCGCCCTGATGACCTGGCTGTCTGCGCCATCGGCGATCGAGGGCACGGCCGGGCTGACCAGGCGAGTGGTGGTGACATGGGGCGGCCCGGCGACAAACTCGATCGACTGGGTGGTGATGGCGCCGCCAACCGTGGTGGCAACTGGGTTGCCGCCCAGTTGGACCGTGACCGTGTACAAGCCAGAGACCAGCGAGGTGACATCAACCAGAGCCAGGCCGGCAGTGCCGTCGTGGCCGGTGGTGAAACCAATCACGCGGGCCTCGCCAGTGGCGTTCGAGGTCACAGTCAGTGTGCCGCCCACGCCGTTGAGCTCTTGGCCGGCAGCGTTACGGATAATGACACTGGCGGTGTAAGCGTCTGAGCCGTTGGCCACAACCCTGTCTGAGTAGGGGTTGGTCGCGGCCGCAGCGATAGACCATTCGGATTGGTCTGGATCGCCGGCGTCGTTGTCGAAGGTGACGGTTCGGGTTGGCAGGCCGGAGGTGGCCAGGCCCAGGCGGCCCTTGACCTCGAAGGTGCCTTGCCAGGTCGAAACAATGTCGACCCGGACCACACCGTCAGCCCCGGAGTTGGCGGTGACGGATTTGCCGCCAGTGGCAATTGGTGCGAAAACCGGACCATCGCTGCCTAAGTAGGGCAGGTAGAACTCCAGTGCGACACCGCTAACCGGGTTGCCGTTGGTGTCTTGGGCTGTCATCTCGGCCCAGAGTGGCTGGTAGCCGGTGGCCTTGGCCACTCCGCCCTGCGTCCGCAAGGAGGCCAGGGTTTTGGCCGGGTCAACCGGGCCGGCCACAAAGCTGGCGTAGGCCGGCGAACCGGTCACGGTTTGGCCCGAGTTGATCGTGGCGTTGACCTCATAGGTGGTGGCCTTGACCGAAGTGAATTGGATCGTGGCGATACCACTGGCGTTAGAAGTGGCCGCCAGAGTGGTCTGGTGGGCCGCGTCGTAACCGTAGGTGAACAGCACCTGAACACCTGGTACCGGGTTGTTGCCGGTCTCATCCAGCACCAGCACCTGAGCGGTGTGTTGATCCGTGCCGTTGGCCACTTTGGTGGCCCCGGCCGTCGGGATGGTCAGTTGCGAGTTGCTGGCGCTGGGCTGGCCGTGGGTCCAAGTGACGTTGGCGTTGCCGTCAACGTGGCTGGCGACCACGGCCGTGCCGGTGCGCACCGACATGATGGCGTCGCCACCGACCTTGGCCGTAACGGCCCAGGTGCCGGCCGTGGCGCTGTTCAGCGTCATGGTGGCCTTGCCGTCAACCACGGCAACATTGATGGCGCCCGATGGCGTCAACGCGGCTGGGACTTGGAAGCTGACGATTTCGCCGTCGTTGGCTGCCAGGCCGTTGGCGTCGCGGATATCCGCCACCACAACCTGGCTGCCGGCCCCGGCGGCCGAAGCGGCGGCCGGTTCAACTAGCCAGGAGTTGGCGGCGCTGGGCGGTCCAGCAATGAAGCGGACCACCACTGGCTCGCCAATGGTGACGAAGCCGGCACCGGCGTTGACCTGGACGTCGAATTCGTATACGCCCTTGAAGTTGGAGGCGATCTGCCAGGTGTACTGGCCCCACGGACCGTTTTCCGGGGTGCCGGTCAGGGCCGGGTTGTCGCCGGTGATAAGCAGGCTGGGGCTGGCACCACGCAGGTTCAACCGCACCGCGGCGGCGTCGACCAGAATGTCGCTAACCGATTTGACGGTCACGGTCAGGTCATATTGGCTAACCCCGTTGGCCACGACCGCGACAGTGTTAGTGGCGGTGGCCGCCGGGTTGAGCAGCCAGGAGGACTTGGTCGCGTCGGGTGCACCGGCGGTGAAGGAAACTCTGTGCACGGCGCCCGGACTGGGGATGCGGACTGATTCAGAGGTGGCGGTGACAATAAAGGTGCCGGGCTCTTCTGAGGTGATTTCGACATAGGCCAAACCTTGGATGAAGCTGCCGTTGGCCCAGCACCAACTGGGCTGGCCGGCTGCACCTTGGTCGCAGGTGGTGACCGTGACTTGGTCGCCGCCGCCGTTCAGTGATGGGCCAGGCACACTGGGCGCGCCTTGAGAGATCTGGAAGGTGACGTCTTGGCCACCGACCGGGTTGCCGTGGGCGTCGAACAACTGGACCTTAGCCCAGTGTTTCTGGATGCCATTGGCCAGGACCTGGTTGTCGGAGACGGTGAAGGTCGAATGGCTGGCGGACCAGGTATCTGGGGTAAAGACCAGATCAACCGGCGGGTTGCCGCCTTCGACCGCTTGGCCGTCGTAGCGGGCCGTGCCCTGCCAGGTGCCGGCCAGGTAAGTGGCAAAGGTGGTGGTGGCCACGCCGGCCGCGTCGACCTTGGCCGTCACCGGGTAGCTGTTGGCCCCCAGGTCAAAGCTGAAGGAGACGTTCTGGCCCCCCGCCGCGGTCAGGGCGTTGGAGTTGGCGTCGCGCAGGTAGACCTTGACGGTGTAGTGGGCAATGCCGTCAGCCACCATTGGGCCGGCCTCAACCAC